>NZ_JBFAIS010000013.1:0-240504 GCF_040654795.1 Streptomyces sp. NPDC050617
CGGGCGCAGGTGGATGTGTACAAGCTCGCCGAGGAGGTCACGGCGGGGCTGGAGGGCATGGAGGTGCCGCTGCGCGTCGCGGTGATGGGCTGTGTGGTCAACGGTCCGGGTGAGGCGCGTGAGGCGGATCTCGGGGTGGCCTCCGGCAACGGCAAGGGCCAGATCTTCGTGAAGGGCGAGGTCATCAAGACCGTCCCCGAATCGAAGATCGTCGAGACCCTCATCGAAGAAGCCATGAAAATCGCCGAGCACATGGAGGCAGCGGGGGCCCGCTCCGGGACGCCCGACGTCACCGTGGGCTGAACCATACGAGGAGGGGGATGTCGGTGTCGCTGTTGGAGAACATCAAGAACCCGCACGACCTGAAGGCGCTGCCCGCGGAGAGCCTCGGCCAACTCACCGAGGAGATACGCCAGTTCCTCGTGCACGCCGTGGCCGCGACCGGCGGCCATCTCGGTCCCAACCTCGGCGTGGTGGAGCTCTCCGTCGCCCTCCACCGCGTCTTCGAATCGCCCGCCGACCGCGTCCTGTGGGACACCGGGCACCAGAGCTACGTACACAAACTGCTCACCGGACGGCAGGACTTCTCCAAGCTGCGCGGCAAGGGCGGCCTCTCCGGCTACCCCTCGCGCGCCGAGTCCGAGCACGACGTCATCGAGAACAGCCACGCCTCCACGGTCCTCGGCTGGGCCGACGGCCTCGCCAAGGCCAACCAGGTGCTGGGGCGCACGGACCGCCATGTGGCGGCCGTCATCGGCGACGGCGCGCTCACCGGCGGCATGGCCTGGGAAGCCCTCAACAACATCGCCGCGGCCAGAGACCGCCCGCTGATCATCGTCGTCAACGACAACGAACGCTCATACGCGCCGACCATCGGCGGCCTGGCCAACCACCTCGCCACGCTCCGCACGACCGACGGCTACGAACGCGTTCTGTCCTGGGGCAAAGAGGTCCTCCAGCGCACACCCGTCGTCGGGCAGCCGCTGTACGAGTCCCTGCACGGCGCCAAGAAGGGGTTCAAGGACGCCTTCGCCCCGCAGGGCATGTTCGAGGACCTCGGCCTGAAGTACGTCGGCCCCATCGACGGGCACGACATCGCCGCGGTCGAATCGGCGCTACGCCGCGCCAAACGCTTCCACGGCCCCGTAGTCGTGCACTGCCTCACCGAGAAGGGGCGCGGCTACCAGCCCGCCCTGGAGGACGAGGCCGACCGCTTTCATACGGTCGGCGCGATGGACCCGCTCACCTGCGAGCCGCTCGCGCCGTCGAGCGGGCAGTCCTGGACCTCGGTGTTCGGGGACGAGATGGCGCGGATCGGGGCCGAGCGGCCCGACGTCGTGGCGATCACGGCCGCGATGCTGCACCCCGTGGGGCTGACGAAGTTCGCCGCGGCCTTCCCCGACCGGGTCTGGGACGTCGGCATCGCCGAGCAGCACGCCGCCGTCTCCGCGGCGGGGCTGGCCACGGGCGGGCTGCACCCGGTCTTCGCGGTGTACGCGACCTTCCTCAACCGCGCCTTCGACCAGGTCCTGATGGATGTGGCGCTGCACAAGTGCGGCGTCACCTTCGTCCTGGACCGGGCCGGGGTCACCGGGACCGACGGCGCGTCGCACAACGGCATGTGGGACATGTCGATCCTCCAGGTCGTCCCCGGCCTGCGGATCGCCGCGCCGCGCGACGCCGACCAGCTCCGCGCGCAACTGCGCGAGGCGGTGGACGTCGATGACGCGCCGACCGTCATCCGCTACCCCAAGGAGACCGTGGGCGAGCCGATACCGGCGGTCGGCCGGGTCGGGGGGATGGATGTGCTGGCCCATCCGGAGCCGGCCGAAGGGGAAGCGGCAGGACGTACGGGACGCGGCGCGGACGGGCGTACGGACGTACTGCTCGTCACCGTAGGAACCATGGCCCAAGTCGGCCTGGAAATAGCCGAGTTGCTCCACGCGCGCGGCACCGGCTGCACCGTGGTGGACCCGCGCTGGGTCAAACCCGTCGACGAGGCGCTGCCCGCGCTCGCCGCCGGCCACCGGGTCGTGGCGGTCGTGGAGGACAACAGCCGCACCGGCGGCGTCGGTTCGGCCGTCGCGCAGGCGCTCGGCGACGCGGGGGTGGACCTGCCGGTGCGCACCTTCGGCATCCCGCCGCAGTTCCTGGCGCACGCCAAGCGCGGCGAGGTGCTGGCCGACATCGGGCTCACCCCCGCCGAGATGGCCGGGCGCATCAGCGCCGCTCTGGCCCGTACCACAGCCCCCGCAGCGGCGGGGTCATCTGAGATCAGCGAGGAGAACCACCTATGACAGCCGACGGACCGCAGGGCTTCGACCTCGGGAAGCTCCTCGCGGAGCGCGGCGGTGAGCGGTATGAACTGCACGCGAAGTACGTGAACCACCAACTGCCGCGCATGCTGCACACCATCGGCTTCGACAAGGTGTACGAGCGGGCCGAGGGCGCGCACTTCTGGGACGCGGACGGCAACGACTACCTGGACATGCTCGCCGGATTCGGCGTCATGGGCGTCGGCCGGCACCACCCCGTCGTACGCAAGGCGCTGCACGACGTGCTCGACGCCCAGCTCGCGGACCTCACCCGCTTCGACTGCCAGCCGCTCCCCGGCCTGTTCGCGGAGAAGCTCCTGTCGTACGCCCCCCACCTCGACCGCGTCTTCTTCGGCAACAGTGGCACGGAAGCCGTGGAGACCGCGCTGAAGTTCGCGCGGTACGCGACCGGCAAGACGAGGATCCTCTACTGCACGCACGCTTTCCACGGGCTGACGACCGGTTCGCTCTCCGTCAACGGCGAGGACGGATTCCGTGACGGCTTCGCGCCCCTGCTGCCCGACACCGCCATCGAGATGGGCGACCTGGCGGCGCTGGAACGGGAGTTGGCGCGCGGCGACGTGGCCGGATTCGTCGTCGAACCGATCCAGGGCAAGGGCGTGCACGAGACGCCGCCCGGATTCCTGCGCGCAGCACAGGAGTTGCTGCACCGGCACAAGGCGCTGCTGATCGCCGACGAGGTGCAGACGGGCATCGGCCGGACCGGCGACTTCTTCGCCTACCAGCACGAGGAAGGCGTGGAACCCGACCTGGTGTGCGTCGCGAAGTCGCTCTCGGGCGGCTACGTGCCGGTCGGCGCGACCCTCGGCAAGGACTGGATCTTCAAGAAGGTCTACTCCTCCATGGACCGGGTGCTCGTCCACTCCGCGAGCTTCGGCTCCAACGCCCAGGCCATGACGGCGGGGCTCGCGGTCCTCAGCGTCATGGAGGACGAGCAGATCGTCGCGCGCGCCCGGCACACCGGGGAACTGCTGCGCTCTAGGCTCTCGGCGCTGATCGGCAAGTACGAGCTGCTGCATGACGTGCGCGGCCGGGGCCTGATGATCGGCATCGAGTTCGGCAAGCCCAAGTCGCTGGGCCTGCGCAGCCGTTGGGCTATGCTCCAGGCCGCGCGCAAGGGCCTGTTCGCGCAGATGGTCGTCGTGCCGCTGCTCCAGAAGCACCGCATCCTCACCCAGGTCTCCGGCGACCACCTGGAAGTCATCAAGCTGATCCCGCCGCTGGTCATCGACGAAGCGGACGTGGACCGCTTCGTCGACGCCTTCACCGCCGTCATGGACGACGCGCACGGCAACGGGGACAGCAGCCTGATGTGGGACTTCGGCCGCACGCTGATCAAAAGCACGCTCCGCCCCGGTTCGTCGTCGGGAGCGGCCTCGTCCGCATGACCACCTGCCGGCCTCGGAGGGCACCGGCTGACTATGCCCGGTTTCGGGGCCGGTGAGGACCTGACAGCGCGTGGATACGTCTGGCGCCGGGCCCTGGAGAATCGACGGCTCTCCAGGGCCTGACCGCCTGTGACTCAAGCGATCGCCTTGCAGCCCTTGCAGCCGCCGGCGCCTACGAGAACAAGGGCGGCTCCTACCGCAGTGAAGGGACGCGGGCCGCCCAGGGGCGGGCCTCCTCCAGTTGGGCGGAGAGGGAGATGAGGGTGGCCTCGTCGCCGTAGCGGGCGGCCAGCATGACGCCGATGGGGACGTTGTCGGCGGTCCAGTGCAGCGGGACGCTGGCGGCGGGCTGGCCGGTCGCGTTGTAGAGCATGGTGTACGGAGTGAACGCGCTCATCAGCTCGAAGCCGTTCGCCGGGTTCGCGTCATCGTGCAACGAGCTCACTGGGACCGGAGGTTGGGCAAGAGTCGGGGTGAGGATGATGTCGTAGCCGGTGCCGGCCGGCTGGATGGTGTCGGCGATCATCTGGCCCAACTTCCGCAACTCCTGAAGGCCCTGGACGTATGTCACCCCGGACACCCCTGGGGCCTCCGCGCGCAGGTAGCGCGTCAGCGGCGTCAGCAATTCCTCGGCGCCCGGCGGCACCGGGCTGGTCGCGGCCATCACCTTCCATATGTCCAGGAGGGCGGCGCCGGCCTCGGCGCTCATCGCGGGCGGCGCCATCTCCTCGACGGTGTGGTCGAGTTCGCGCAGCAGATCGGCGGCCTCGTCCACGGCCTTGCGGCAGTCGGGGTGGAGCGACACGCCCGGCACGGACGGTTCGGGCATGCAGGCGACGCGCAGCGCCCTCGGGCGGCGGCGCGCCTGCTGCACGAAGGTCTCACCGGGCGGCAGCGCGGGCGCGGTGAACGGGTCGCCGAGCATCGGCGCGGCGAGGACGTCGAGGAGCGCCGCCGCGTCGGCGACCGTACGGGCCAGCGGCCCCGAGGTGGTCATACCGCTGACGTCGCGCAGCGTGGGGCCGTCGCCGACCCGGCCACGGCTCGGCTTGAGGCCGAAGAGCCCGCAGGCCGAGGAAGGGATGCGGATCGAGCCGCCGCTGTCGGTGCCGTGGGCGACGGGCGCCAGCCCGGAGGCCACGGCCGTTGCGGCGCCGCCGCTCGACCCGCCGGCCGAGCGGTCGAGTGCCCACGGGGTGCGAGCGGGCGGCGCCACCCGGTTCTCGGTGTACGGCGGCAGGGCGAACTCGGGGGTGTTGGTCTTGCCGAGCAGGATGGTGCCGGCCGCGCGGAGCTTCGTGGCGACATGGTCGTCCACGGTCGGCACATGATCCACGAGCGCCGCCGAACCCATCGTGCAGCGCACGCCGGCAACGGAGGTGACGTCCTTCACCGGTACCGGGACACCGTGCAGCGGCGGCAACTCCCTGCCCTCGCGGCGCGCTTCGGCGGCAACCTGTTCCGCCTCGGCCGCCTGCTTCCGCGCGACCTCGGGCGTCACCGTGATGAACGCCCCGACTGTGGCGTCGAGACGCTCGATGCGCTCCAGGTAATGGTTCGTCAGCTCGACGGGGGACAGATCCCCTGTCCGTATCGCGTCGCCCTGCTCCAGAGCGGTGAGATCGTGCAGCTGGCCCATTTCCGGCCGTCCTCTCGTCGATCGCCGTCGCGTGCGGGCCGTCGCCGCGTGCCACGTCCCGCACCAGCGGTCGGTGGGCAGGAGGGCGCCGGTCCGTGGGAAGATCGTAACTGTCCTTAGGGTTGCCTTGCCTAACTATTGATGTGCGGTCGGCGGCTTCGGCGGATGGGGCCCGGAGCCTGTGCGCCGGTGTGATCCTGGGCCCGTGTGATCCTGCGCCGGTGTGATCCTGTATCCGTGTGACCTGTGTCCGTGTGATCCTGTGTCCAAGTGATGCGAAATTTCTGATTGGACAGCGGGAGACGTCCGCCCGGGCGGATTCATAGCGAATCCACAGGCGTCCAACTGCGTCGCAAACACATTCGTTGACATCCCTGGGACGAGGCTGTCCAATTCCAAGGAGTTGGATACGGGGATGGCGCACCACTCATGCAGCGGTGCGCGGCAACACAGCGACCACAGGTACCTACCGCCGCTCACGTACGGAGGCGGCTGGACTGTCGGACGGGGGCGGGCCGCCCAGGCGGCCCATCAGCGGCGTCGCCCATGACGCCGCTGGACAGGAAATGTCCGTACGTGCGCGAATCCGTGCCGCCTTTCCCCCGAGGCGTCGCACGGGCCGGCGGTGGTCCATACCGCCTGATGAATGGATGAGTGCAGGGTGATCAGCCGGCACAGAACCCGGCTGGACAACAGCAGGTACTTCGGGCACGGGACTGCCCGTTGAGGGGGAAAAGATGAACGGCCGGAATGGCGACGCGCTGCCCCTGTCCGAATACCGGCAGGACTCTCACCGACAGGACTTTCCCGAGCAGGACTCTCACGGGCAGAACCTTGACCGGCAGGACACACGGCCCACGCGAGAAATGGGGAATTCCCGCGTGCTCGACGCGATCCACCGGTACGTCGACATGACCGGCGCTCTCGACCTCGACACCTTCGACCGCGCGCTGAAGCTGGTCGCCGAGGAGACGGAGATCCTGCGCACGCCCAGCGCGACGGACGGCGAAGGAACTGCCCGGCCCGTCACGGCGGCCCGAGAAACGGAGGGGCTGTCCGTCGTCGATCTGAGCGGCGAGCGCGACCCGCGACGCGCGGCGGAGGAACTGATGCGGGCGGAAGCGCTCCGCGTCCGGGACGCCGGCGCCACCGGGGGCCGGCCGTTCTCCCACGCGGTCTACCGGCTCACCGCCGACCGCCATCTCTGGTCGCACTGCTACAGCCCCCAACTGGTGGACGACTTCGCGTGCGAGCTGATCGAGCGGCGCGTCGCCGAGGTGTACACGGCTCTCTCGCGGGGCGACGCCGTCGCCGAACCGGGCTACGCGCCGCTGAGCGCGGCCGTGGAGCGGGAGGCGGCCTACCTGGAGTCGGAGCGGTACGCACGCGACCGGGCGTACTGGCTCGGCCGTTGCGCCGACCGCCAGGAGCCGGCCGGCATTCCGGGCTACCGGGCAGGCGGCGCCGAGGAGGAGGCCGACGGCGGGGCCAGGGAGGGCACTTGGCGGGAGTCGGGGACGCTGACGCCGGCCGCCACGGCCCGCTTGCGCGCTGAGGCTTCCCACGGCGGCGTCAGCTGGACACGATGGACGATCGCGGCGGTCGGTGCCTTCGTCGCCCGGATGACCGGGGCGGACGAGGCGGTACTGAGCCTGCCGATCGCGGGCCGGGTGGGAGACGAGGACCGGCGAACGCTGTGCGCGATGGCCGACACACTGCCCCTCCGATTCCCGGTGCGGGCCGGGGCGGGCCTGACGGAGATCGCGGGCGAGGCGGATCGCGAAATCGCCGAACTGCTGGAACACCAGCAGTTCCGAGGAGGGCGCCTCCGTCGTGAACTGGGCCGCCCGGAGGGCGACCACCGGAACTTCGGACCGTACGTGCGTATCGTCCCGGCGAATGCGGAACTGCGATTCGGATCGTGCCAGGGAACTGCCCACGACCTGTTCTCATACCTATCGCACCTATCGCACCTGTCGCATCGACTGACCGCTGAATTCGGCGTCCTGGTGTCCGAATCACCGGACGGCGAGGCACTTCGGGTCACCCTGGAGGCCAGTTCCGCCCAGTACGACCGCGCCTGGGTGAAGGGCGCACACCGATCAATCCTCCGGATTCTGGAAGGAGCGACGGCATCCCCTTCCCTTCCGGTGTGCCGAATAGACATGGCAGACGACTCGGAACGCTCGCTGATCGCGGGGGAATGGAACGAAACCGGTCGACACCGGGCGGCGGATTCCGCTCTGGAGCTGTTCACGGCACGGGTCGCTGCTGATCCGGACGCGGTGGCGGTGCGCTGTGGCGCGGACGCGTTGACGTATGGGGAATTGGCGGGCCGGGCGAATGGGCTGGCTCGGTATCTGGTGCGGTTGGGGGTGCGTCGGGAGTCGCGGGTGGGGCTGTGCCTGCCGCGCGGCGTGGACATGGTCGTGGGGTTGCTGGCGGTGTGGAAGGCGGGCGGCGCGTACGTACCGCTGGACCCGGAGTACCCGGCGGAGCGGCTCGCCTACATGGTCGCCGACAGCGGCGCCGCGGTCGTCCTGGCGACCGCCGAGACGATGGCGAAGGCGCCGACCGACGCCGCGCGCGTCGTGGCATTGGAGGACATCGCGGAGGAAGCCGCCGGAGCCGAGGACGCTGCGGAACTCGAAACTGCGCCCAGGAAGGACCAGTTGGCGTATGTGATCTACACCTCCGGTTCGACGGGCCGTCCGAAGGGCGTGGCGGTCGCGCACGGCGGTGTGGCGAACCTGGCGGAGGTCATGCGGCCGGTGTTGGGGGTGTCGGAGGGTGTGACGGCGTTGCAGTTCGCGTCGTTCAGCTTCGATGCTGCTGTGCTGGACGTGGCGGTCACCTTGGGTGGGGGCGGGACGCTGGCGATCGCGTCGAGTGAGGAGCGTAGGGAGCCGGAGGCGCTGGCCCGGATGATCGAGGCGTCGGGTGTGAGCGTGGCGAGCGTCGTGCCGTCGCTCCTCGGTGTGCTGGATCCGGCTGCGGTGCCGGGTGTCGGGAATTGGGTGCTGGGCGCGGAGCGGCTGAGTGCCGACTTGGCGGCGCGGTGGCGGGCCGGTGCGCGGGTGTGGAACACATACGGTCCGACGGAGGCGACCGTGATCACGACGGCGACGCTCCTTGCGGATGGCATCGGCCCGCAGGACGCGCCGCCCGCGATCGGCAGTCCTATCGGCAACGCCCAGGTCTTCGTCTTGGACGCGTTCCTGCGGCCGGTGCCTGTCGGCATGGTCGGTGAGCTGTACGTGGCCGGGGCCGGGCTGGCGCGCGGCTACGTGGGTCGTGCCGATCTGACGGCGGAGCGGTTCGTGGCCTGCCCCTTCCTGCCGGGCGAGCGGATGTACCGCTCGGGTGACCTGGCGCGGTGGACGGCGGACGGCCTGTTGGAGTTCGCGGGACGAGCCGACGAGCAGGTCAAGATCCGGGGCTTCCGGGTCGAACCCGGTGAGGTCGAGGCTGTTCTGACGGGGCATCCGGACATCGCCCAGGCAGCGGTGGTGGTACGGGAGGACCGGCCCGGCGAAAGGCGGTTGGTCGGCTACGTCGTACCCGAGGCGCCGGAGGCGGACGTCGACCCGGCGTCGGTGCGCGAGTACACGGCCGGGGCGCTGCCGGAGCACATGGTTCCCGGCGCCGTGGTGCTGCTCGACGCACTGCCGCTCACAGTGAACGGCAAGTTGGACAAGGCGGCGCTGCCCGCTCCCCGAACGGAGGAACGCCCCGCTGGGCGCGAGGCGCGGACACCTCTCGAAGCGGCGCTGTGCCGTCTGTTCTCCGAAGTGCTGGGCCTGGAGCGGGTGAGCGCCGACGACAGCTTCATCGGGCTGGGCGGGGATTCCATTCTCGCCATGCTGCTGGTGTCGGGCGCCCGGCGCGCCGGACTGTCCCTCACCACCCGTCAGGTCTTCGAGCACCGCACCCCGGCCGGCCTGGCGACCGTGGCCGTCCGTCGGGAAGCGGTGGACGCCACGCGGGACAGCAGCGCTGAACACCCGCCGTCCGGCGCGCCCCTCCTGGAGCTTTCGCGGAGTCAGCTGGCGGAACTGGAGGCTGAGGTCCCCGGACTGGTCGAAGTGCTGCCGGTCTCGCCTCTACAGGAGGGCTTGCTCTTCCACTCGCAATTCGACGAGCAGGACGAGGACGTCTACGCGGAGCAGTTGGTCGTCGACCTCGACGGCGATGTCGACATGGACGTGTTGCGTGCGTCGTGGCGGGTGTTGTTGGAGCGGCATGCGGCTTTGCGGGTGGGTTTCCGTGTGGTGCCGGGGTTGGGGCGGCCGGTTCAGACGGTGGTGCGGGATGTGGTGCTGCCGTGGCGTGTGGAGGATGTGTCGGGGCTCGGTGCGGAGGCCGCGTGGGCGCGGTCGGAGCGGTGGGCGGCGGAGGAGCGGGCGCGTCGCTTCGATCTCGGCGAGCCGCCGCTGTTGCGGGTGCTGTTGGTCAAGGTCGGTGCGGATCGGTATCGCATGCTGGTGACGCTCCATCACCTCGTGCTCGACGGCTGGTCATTGCCAGTCCTGATGCGTGAGCTGTGGGACTGCTATGCGGCGGGCGGCACCGCGAGCGGGCTGCCCGCGGTGGCCCAGCACCGTGAGCACGTCGCCTGGCTCGCCCGACAGGACGCGGCGGCGGCCGGTGAGGCGTGGCGGGCGGCGTTGGCGGGGCTGGAGGAACCCACGCTGGTCGCTCCGGCGGTCGGCGCGGGACAGGCCGGCGCGCCCGGTCGGGTGACGGTTCAGTCGGACAGCGACCTGGCTGCCGCGTTGAACGGGGTGTCCCGTGCGTGTGGTGTGACGGTGAATACGGTGGTGCAGGCTGCTTGGGCCGTGGTGGTCGGGCAGTTGGCGGGCCGTAGTGATGTGGTGTTCGGTGCGACGGTCGCGGGGCGGCCGGCGGATCTGCCGGGTATGGCGGAGATGCTGGGGCTCTTCATCAACACCGTTCCGGTACGGGTGGTGTTGGAGCCGGGGCATACCGTCGCGGAGACACTGACCGGGTTGCAGGTGCAGCAGTCGGCCCTGCTCGATCACCAGCACTTGGGCCTGAGCGCGATTCAGCGACTTGCCGGGCCCGGAGCGACCTTCGACACCCTGATGGCGTTCGAGAACTATCCAGGCGGTGACCTGACGGGCACTCCGCTCCTCGACGGGCCGACGGTGACGAACACCGAAGTACGCGGCTCGACCAACTTCGCGGTGGCGCTCGGCGTCACGCCCGGCGACGTCCTTCACCTGCACTTGGACTACCAGCCGGACCGGGCCGACCGGCAGCAGGCGATGCAGATGGGGCGTCGCCTGCTGCGGGTGCTGGGGCAGATGGCGGCGGACCCCGAGACGCGCATCGGCGACCTCGACGTGCTCGGCGAGGCCGAGCGCACACAGGTGGTCGAACGGTGGAACGACACCGGGCTGCCCGTCTCGGCACGCACTGTCGTCGACCTCTTCGCACGGTGGCCCGAGCGGACACCGCATGTGGTGGCCGTCCGCTGCGGCTCCGATGCGCTGACGTACGAAGAGCTGGAGGCGCGGGCGAACCGTCTGGCCCGGCACCTCGTCCGCCTCGGCGTGGGCCGGGAATCGCGCGTGGGGCTGTGCCTGCCGCGCGGCGTGGACATGGTCGTGGGGTTGCTGGCGGTATGGAAGGCGGGCGGCGCGTACGTACCGCTGGACCCGGAGTACCCGGCGGAGCGGCTCGCCTACATGGTCGCCGACAGCGGCGCGGCGGTCGTGCTGGCGACCACCGGGACAGCGGACGAGGTGACGGACGGTTCGGCGCGCGTAGTGGCCCTGGACGAGGCGGCCGAAGCCATTGGCGCCGAGTCCGCCGACCCTCTCGAAGTCACAGTGGAGCCAGGCCAGTTGGCGTATGTGATCTATACGTCCGGTTCGACGGGCCGTCCGAAGGGCGTGGCGGTCGCGCACGGCGGTGTGGCGAACCTGGCGGAGGCCATGCGGCCCGTACTGGGCGTGACCCAAGGTGTGACGGCGCTTCAGTTCGCGTCCTTCAGCTTCGACGCCGCGGTGCTGGATGTCGCGGTCACCCTCGGGGCCGGCGGCACGCTGGCGATCGCGTCGAGCGACGAACGTACGGAGCCGGAAGCCCTGGCGCGGATGATCCACGCGACGGGCGTGAAAGTGGCGAGCGTCGTCCCTTCGCTCCTGGGCGTGCTGGACCCGGCCGCCGTCTCCGGCGTCGAGAACTGGGTGGTGGGCGCGGAGCGCGTGACCGCGGACCTGGCCGCGCGGTGGCGTGCCGAGTCGCGGGTGTGGGTCGCGTACGGCCCGACCGAGGCGAGCGTGATCACGACGTCCGCGCTGCTCGCGGAGGGCATCGGCGCGCAGGACGCGCCGCCGGCGGTCGGCCGCCCCATCGGCAACGTCCAGGTCTTCGTGCTGGACACCTTCCTGCGCCCGGTGCCCGCCGGCGTGACGGGTGAGCTGTACGTGGCCGGGGCCGGGCTGGCACGCGGCTACGTGGGCCGGCCGGGGCTGACGGCGGAGCGGTTCGTGGCCTCGCCCTTCCTGCCCGGTGTGCGGATGTACCGCTCGGGCGACCTGGCGCGGTGGACTGCCGACGGACAGGCGGAGTTCGTCGGCCGGTCCGACGAACAGGTCAAGATCCGCGGCTTCCGCGTCGAACCTGGCGAGGTCGAGGCCGTCCTGACGGGCCATCCGGACGTGGCGCGCGCCGCCGTGGTGGTACGGGAGGACCGGCCCGGTGAGAAGCGGTTGGTCGGTTACGTCGTGCCCACGGCGCAGGACATCGACGTGCGGCCGCTGCGCGAGTACGCGGCCGGCGCCCTGCCGGAATACATGGTGCCGAGCGCCCTCATGGTCCTGGACGCCCTGCCGCTCACGGTGAACGGGAAGCTCGACAGGGCAGCTCTGCCCGCTCCCGAGACCACGACGATGGACGGCCGCGCGCCCGAGACGGCGGTCGAAGGCGTGCTGTGCGGGCTGTTCGGCGACGCGCTCGGACTGGAGCAGGTGGGGGCCGATGACAGCTTCTTCGGGCTGGGCGGCGACTCGATCATGTCGATGCTGCTGGTGTCGCACGCCCGCCGTGCGGGCCTGCTGATCACGAGCCGTCAGGTATTCGAGCACCGGACCCCGGCCGGCCTGGCGACGGTGGCCGTCGCGGCGGACGGCGTCGACTTCCGCGATGAGGTGCCCGGCGTCGGCGGCGTACCCCTCACCCCGGTGATGCACGAACTGCTGGACCGGGTCGGCCCGGAGAACGTGGGCCAAGTCGTCCAGCAGGCACTGGTGATGACACCGGCTGACCTCGACTTCGTCGCTCTGACGAATGCTGTACGCGCTGTGATGGCCCGTCATGATGTGCTGCGGGCACGGTTGGAGGTGGACCCGGAGCGGCGGCTGGTGGTGCCGGACGCGGTTGATTCCGACGGGTTGGTACGTCGAGTGGACGCGGCTGCGGCCGCGGGGGACTCGTCGGACTTCGCGGCCCTCGCGGGAGAACAGGTGCGAGCGGCGGCGAGGCGGCTGGATCCGGCGGCCGGTGTGATGGTGCAGGCGGTGTGGCTCGACGCGGGTCCGGGCCGGCAGGGGCGGCTGCTGGTGGTCGCGAACCACCTCGTGGTGGACACGGTGTCCTGGCAGGTGCTGTTGCCCGATCTCGCCTACGCCTACGAGGAGTTGGCGTCCGGCCGTCAGCCTGTACTCGACGCGGTACCGGTGTCGTTCCGGCGCTGGGCGAGCGAGACGGCGGCGGACGCGACGAGCGCGGACCGGGCAGCGGAGCTGCCGGGGTGGTCCGAGGTGTTGCGCGGCGCCGACGCGTTGCTGACCGACCGGCCCGTGGATCCGACTCGTGATGTCGAGGCGACGGTGCGGCGTGTATCGGTGACGATGCCCGCCGAGGTGGCTTCGGCCGTGCTGGCACGGGTTCCGGCGGCCTTTCACGCGGGCGTCGACGACGTTCTGCTGGCCGGCCTGGCGGTGGCGGTACGTGATTGGTCGGGCCGTGGTGCGGGTGGCGGCTTCCTGGCGGATGTGGAGGGGCATGGGCGGGCGTCGGAGGCGGACCTGTCGCGGACGGTGGGCTGGTTCACCAGTGTCCGGCCGGTGCGGCTGGACGCGGGGGCCGGCGCGGGATCTGACGCTGGGTCTGACGTGGGGCCCGATGCCGGGTCTGGCGTGGGGGCTTTTGATGCGGCTGAGGTGCGGGCTGGTGGCGTTGCCGCCGGTCGGGTGCTGAAGCGCGTAAAGGAGCAGGTGCGGGCGGTGCCTGGGGACGGGCTGGGCTACGGCCTGCTGCGCCGCCTCAACGCCGAGACCGCGCCTGTACTGGCCGACCTGCCGTCGGCGCAGATCGGGTTCAACTACCTGGGCCGCATCGCCGGCCGCGAAGGGGACTGGCAGCCGCTCCCGGCGACCGAACTCGACGGCAGCGTGGCGGGGGCGTTCCCCGTGATGCACCCCCTGGAGGTCCTGGGAGCGGTACGCGACACCGACGGAGGCCCTGAACTGACGCTGACTCTGGCATGGCCGGAGGCGGTGCTCGAAGAGAGCGCGGCGCGAGCGCTGCTGGAGGGCTGGGCGGCGGCGCTCGGCGGCCTGGCCGCCCACGCGGATGAGGCCGGAAAGGGTGGATACACGCCCTCCGACTTCCCCCTCCTGGCGCTTTCGCAGAATCAGGTGGAGGAACTGGAGGCAGGCGTCCCCGGTCTGGCCGAGGTACTGCCCGTCTCGCCCTTGCAGGAGGGCCTGCTCTTCCACTCGCTGTTCGACGAGCAGGGCGACGACACCTACATGGAGCAGCTGGTCGTCGATCTCGACGGCCGGCTCGATGCCGATGTCCTGCGTGCGTCGTGGCGGGTGTTGTTGGAGCGGCATGCGGCTTTGCGGGTGGGTTTCCGTGTGGTGCCGGGGTTGGGGCGGCCGGTTCAGACGGTGGTGCGGGATGTGGTGCTGCCGTGGCGTGTGGAGGATGTGTCGGGGCTGGGTGCGGAGGTCGCGTGGGCGCGGTCGGAGCGGTGGTCGGCGGAGGAGCGGGCGCGTCGCTTCGATCTCGGTGAGCCGCCGCTGTTGCGGGTGCTGTTGGTCAAGGTCGGTGCGGATCGGTACCGCATGTTGGTGACGCTCCATCACCTCGTGCTCGATGGCTGGTCATTGCCGATTCTGCTGAATGAACTGTGGGCCTGCTATGCGGCGGGCGGCACCGCGAGCGGACTGCCCCCGGTGGCTCAGCACCGCGAACATGTCGCGTGGCTGGCCCGACAGGACGTGCCGGCGGCGAACGAGGCGTGGCGGGCGGCCCTCGCGGGGGCGGAGGAGCCGACGCTCGTCGCCCCGGTGGCCGCCGAGGGGCGGTCGGATGCGCCGGGGCGGGTGACGGCGCAAACCGGTCGGGAGCTGGCTGCCGCGTTGAACGGGGTGTCCCGTGCGTGTGGTGTGACGCTGAATACGGTGGTGCAGGCTGCTTGGGCCGTGGTGGTCGGGCAGTTGGCGGGCCGTAGTGATGTGGTGTTCGGCGCGACGGTCGCCGGGCGGCCGGCGGATCTGCCGGGTATGGCGGAGATGCTGGGGTTGTTCATCAACACCGTTCCGGTGCGGGTGGTGTTGGAGCCGGGGCGTACCGTCGCGGAGACACTGACCGGGTTGCAAGTACAGCAATCAGCCCTGCTCGATCACCAGCACTTGGGTCTGAGCGCGATTCAGCGACTTGCCGGGCCCGGAGCGACCTTCGACACCCTGCTCGCGTTCGAGAACTATCCGGGCGACCCCGCGGTGCCGCCGTCCGCCGAGGGGCTGACGCTCACGGACACCGAGATCCGCGAGTCGACCAACTTCGCGCTGACCCTGAGCGTGAACCCCGCCGATGACCTCGGACTCTGGCTGGACTACCGACCCGACCTGTTCGACGAGGAGAGCGTACGGGCCGTGGCCGCGCGGCTGGTGCGGGTGCTGGAACAGATGGCCGCCGACCCCGAGGCCCGGATGAGCGACATCGACGTACTCGGCCCCGAGGAGCGCTCCCGCGTGGTGGGGGAGTGGAACGGCACCGCGCGGCCGGTGGCGGCGGGGACGGTCCTGGATCTCTTCTCCGACTGGGCCCGCTCGACTCCGGACGCGGTGGCGGTGCGCTGTGGCGCGGACGCCTTGTCGTACGAGGAGTTGGCGCACCGCTCGAACCGGCTGGCTCGGTATCTGGTGCGGTTGGGGGTGCGTCGGGAGTCGCGGGTGGGGCTGTGCCTGCCGCGTGGTGTGGACATGGTCGTGGGGTTGCTGGCGGTGTGGAAGGCAGGCGGCGCGTACGTACCGCTGGACCCGGAGTATCCGGCGGACCGGCTCGCCTACATGGCCGCCGACAGCGGCGCGACCGTCGTGGTGGCGACCACACGGACAGTGGCCGAGGCGCCCTCCGGGCCGAGGATGCTGGTTCTGGACGAAGCGGCGGAAGCCGTGAAGCTCGAATCGTCCGAACCCCTTCAACGACACTTCATTCCAGACCAGTTGGCGTATGTGATCTACACCTCTGGTTCGACGGGGCGTCCGAAGGGCGTGGCGGTCGCGCACGGTGGCGTGGCGAATCTGGCCGAGGCGATGCGGCCGGTGTTGGGGGTGTCGGAGGGTGTGACGGCGTTGCAGTTCGCGTCGTTCAGCTTCGACGCTGCTGTGTTGGATGTCGCGGTCACCTTGGGCGGTGGCGGCACGCTGGCGATCGCGTCGAGTGAGGAGCGTACGGAGCCGGAGGCGCTGGCCCGGATGATCGAGGCGGCGGGCGTGAGCGTGGCGAGCGTCGTCCCCTCCCTCCTGGGGGTGCTGGATCCGGCGGCGGTGCCGGGTGTCAGGAATTGGGTGCTGGGCGCGGAGCGCCTGACCGCTGATCTGGCGGCGCGGTGGCGGTCCGGGGCGCGGGTGTGGAACACGTACGGTCCGACGGAGGCGACCGTGATCACGACGGCGATGCTCCTGGCGGATGGCATCGGCCCGCAGGACGCGCCGCCCGCGATCGGCAGTCCTATCGGCAACGCGCAGGTATTCGTCCTGGACGCGTTCTTGCGGCCGGTCCCCGCCGGTGTGACAGGTGAGCTGTACGTGGCCGGGGCCGGGCTGGCGCGCGGCTACGTGGGACGTGCCGATCTGACGGCGGAGCGGTTCGTGGCTTGCCCCTTCCTGCCGGGTGAGCGGATGTACCGCTCGGGTGACCTGGCGCGGTGGACGGCGGACGGGTTGTTGGAGTTCGCGGGGCGTGCGGATGAGCAGGTCAAGATTCGTGGCTTCCGGGTCGAGCCGGGCGAGGTCGAATCCGTGCTGGCCGCCCATCCGGGTGTGGCCCAGGCGGCGGTGGTGGTGCGGGAGGACCGGCCGGGCGAGAAGCAGCTGATCGCGTATGCCGTGCCGGTCGCCCTTGCGTCGGCCGCACCAGCCGACCCCTCCTCCTACCGCTCCTCTTCCTCTTCCTCCTACTCTTCCTCCTCCGGCGGTGGGTCCGGCAGCTCGTGGGCGCTCAACAGCGCGGAGCTGAGGGAGTTCGCCGGAGTCCGCCTGCCGGACTACATGGTCCCGGCGACGATCGTGCTCCTGGAGGCGCTGCCGCTGACCGCCAACGGCAAGCTCGACCGGGCCGCGCTGCCCGCGCCGGACGTCGCCGAGCGGGGGGCGGGCCGAGCCCCGGTCGGTGCGGCGGAAGAACTGCTGTGCACGCTGTTCGGCGAGGTGCTGGGCGTGGAGCGGGTGGGGGCCGATGACAGCTTCTTCGGGCTGGGCGGCGACTCGATCATGTCGATGCTGCTGGTGTCGAACGCCCGCCGGGCGGGACTGGTGTTCACGAGCCGTCAGGTATTCGAGGAGCGGACCCCCGAGGGCCTGGCGGTTGTGGCCGCCGTGGCCGATGGCGTGGAGCTCCGCGACGAGGTGCCCGGCGTCGGTGAAGTGCCCCTGACCCCGGTGATGCACGAACTGCTGGACCGGGCCGGCCCGGAGGGTGTGGGCCGAGTGGTCCAGTCGAGCGTGCTGGTCACGCCTTCCGATGCCGGCTTCGGGGTTCTGGCCAGTGCGGTACGAGCTGTGATGAGCCGTCACGAGGTGTTGCGCGCGCGGTTGGAGGTGGAGCCGGACCGACGGCTGGTGGTGCCGGACGCGGCTCCCGCCGATGGGTTCGTGCGTCGGGTGGATGTGTCGGCGGCGGATGCGGGGTGGCCGGAGCTGCTCGCCGAAGAGGCGCGGGCGGCGACCGGGCGGCTGGATCCGGCGGCCGGTGTGATGGTCCAGGCGGTGTGGCTCGACGCGGGCCCGGGCCGGCAGGGGCGGCTGCTGGTGGTCGCGAACCACCTGGTGGTGGACACGGTGTCCTGGCGGACCCTGCTGTCCGATATCGCTTATACCTACAAGGAGTTGGCCGCCGGCCGTGAGCCGGTGCTCGACGCCGTTCCCGTGTCGTTCCGACGCTGGGCCCGCGAGCTGTCGGCGGAGGCGGTGAGCCCCGGCCGTGCGGCGGAGCTGCCGGAGTGGTGCGAGCTGTTGCGCGGCGCCGACACGTTGCTGACCGACCATCTCGTGGACCCGAGCCGTGATGTCGAGGCGACGGTGCGGCGTGTATCGGTGACGGTGCCCGCCGAAGTGACGTCAGCCCTGCTCGCCACCGTCCCAGCCGCGTTCCACGCGGGGGTCGATGACGTTCTCCTGACCGCGCTGGCAGTGGCGGTGAGGGAGTGGAAGGGCCGCGATCTGGCTGGCGGCTTCCTGGTGGATGTGGAGGGGCATGGGCGGGCGTCGGAGGCGGACCTGTCGCGGACGGTGGGCTGGTTCACCAGTGTCCGGCCGGTGCGGCTGGACGCGGGGGCCGGCGCGGGACCTGAGGTCGGGTCTGACGTGGGGCCCGACGCCGGGTCTGGCGTGGAGCCTGGCGCGGGGGTTTTCGACGCGGCTGAGGTGCGGGCTGGTGGCGCTGCCGCCGGTCGGGCGCTGAAGCGCGTAAAGGAGCAGGTGCGGGCGGTGCCCAGGGACGGGCTGGGCTACGGCCTGCTGCGCCGCCTCAATGCCGAGACCGCGCCTGTACTGGCCGACCTGCCGTCGGCGCAGATCGGGTTCAACTACCTGGGCCGGGTCCCTGCCGCTCAGACCGAGACCTCGGGGCCATCGGGGCCGTCGGGGTCGGCGGACGACTGGAGCGCGACCGGCGAGACCGATCCGGGAAGGTTCCCATCTGGTGAGGCCGCGAGCGACCAGGGTCCGGCCGCGGAGCTGCCCGTCATGCACGCTCTGGAGATCCTGGGCGTGGTGCGCGACCCGGCCGGAGGCGGCGGCTCTGAACTGGCCCTCACCCTCTCCTGGCCGGAACGGCTGCTGGACGAGGGGGCGGCACGGGCGCTCCTGGACGGCTGGGCGGCGATGCTGACCGGCCTCGCCGCACACGTCGCCGACCCCCCGACCACCGCGGGTTCCGCACCCTCCGCAGGCTCTACGCGCCGCGCCGTCGGCGGCTACTCGCCCTCTGACTTCCCCCTTGTCGACCTGTCGCAGGAGGGCGTGGAGGAGCTGGAGGCCGCGGTGCCGGGGCTGGTGGACGTATGGCCGCTGTCGCCGTTGCAGGAAGGATTGCTGTTCCACTCCGCCTTCGACGACGCCGGAACGGACGTGTACGGAGGTCAGCGGGCTCTGGCCCTGGAAGGGCCGCTGGACGTCGGCCGCCTGCGGGCCTCCTGGGGAGCGGTGCTCACACGGCATCAGGGGCTGCGCGCGAGCTTCCATCAGCTGGCTTCGGGCGAGGCGGTGCAGGCCGTCGCGCATGAGGTGACGGTGCCGTGGCACGAGGCCGACCTGTCGGGGCTGCCCGAGGCGGAGGCGTCGGCGGCGATGGCGCGGCTTGCGGAGGGCGAGCTGGCGGAACGCTTCGATGTGACGGTGGCGCCGTTGCTCCGGCTGCTGCTGGTCCGGATGCGGGAGGACCACCACCTCCTTGTGATGACAACCCATCACATCATCCTGGACGGCTGGTCGTTGTCGACGATGCTCAATGACCTGACGGAGGCGTACGCGGCGGGCGGCGAACGCAACACGCTGCCGCGGGCGCTGTCCTACCGCGAGTACCTGGCATGGCTGGGCCGCCAGGACGTGGAGGCGACACGCTCCGCGTGGCGGGCGGAGCTGGCGGGGGCGGACGAGCCGACGCGCGTGGCGCCCGCGGACTCGGTACGGGCGCCGATGCAGCCCGAGCCGGTGTTCCGGCAGTGCGACGAAAGGCTGACACGTTCTCTCACGGGACTGGCCCGCGAGCACGGACTCACGGTGGCGACCGTGCTGCGGGGCGCTTGGGCGCTGGTGCTGGCGCGGCTGGCCGGCCGTACCGATGTGGTGTTCGGCAGCACGGTCGCGGGGCGCCCGGCAGACCTGCCGGGGGTGCAGTCGGCGATCGGCCTGTTCATCAACACGCTTCCGGTACGGGTGAGCCTCGCGGCGGGGCAGCCGGTCATCGAGATGCTCGCCGACTTGCAGGCCCGCCAGGTGCGGCTGATGGGCCATCAGTACATGGGGCTGGCGGAGATCAACCGGCTCGCGGGCCCGGGAGCGGAGTTCGACACGCTGGTCGTGTACGAGAACTACCCCCGCCCGGCCGAGCAGCCCAAGGGGCCCGGCACGCTGACCATGCGTCCTACCGGTCGGCCCCAGGACGCCAGCCACTACCCACTGGCGCTGATCGCGAGCCCAGGGGACCGGCTGGAGGTCCAGCTCGACTACCGGCCGGACGTGTACGACCGTCCCGCCGCCGAGGCGATCGCCGATCGGCTGATGCGGGTGCTGGAGCAGTTCGTCGCTGACCCGTCCGCGCCAGTGGCCCGTATCGATCTGCTGGCGCCCGAGGAGCGCGAGCTGATGGCGGGCTGGAACGCCACCGCCACCGCCACCGTCACCGCCATGGCCACTGCCACCGCCACCGCAATGGCCACTGCCACCGGCACCGACACCGGCGCAGCCCAGACCTCGCGTGCGTCGGTGCCGGAGATGATCGCCGACTGGGCGAAGCGCTCGCCCGATGCGGCAGCGGTGGTGGCGACCTCCGCTGAAAAAGCCCTGACCTACGGAGAGTTGGAAGGTCGGGCGAATCGTCTGGCCCGGTACCTGACCCGCCT
This sequence comes from Streptomyces sp. NPDC050617, assembly GCF_040654795.1. Lineage (NCBI taxonomy): Bacteria > Bacillati > Actinomycetota > Actinomycetes > Kitasatosporales > Streptomycetaceae > Streptomyces > Streptomyces sp. NPDC050617. Next base: position 20,470 of record NZ_JBFAIS010000013.1, read on the forward strand.
CGGCGTGGGCAGGGAGTCGCGGGTCGGGCTGTGCCTGCCGCGTGGCGCGGAGATGATCGTGGGTCTGCTGGCGGTGTGGAAGGCGGGCGGCGCGTACGTACCGCTGGACCCGGAGTACCCGGCGGACCGGCTCGCGTACACGATCGCGGACAGCGGTGCGTCGGTCGTCCTGGCGGTCGCCGAGACGGCGGACGGGGTGGCTGAGAGCGCCGCCGCGCGCGTCGTGCTACTGAACGAGGCGGAGCCGGACATCAGCGCGGAGTCGGACGAGCCATTTCAACAGCCGCTCCTAGATGACCAGTTGGCCTATGTGATCTATACCTCCGGTTCGACGGGCCGTCCGAAGGGCGTGGCGGTCGCGCACGGCGGTGTGGCGAACCTGGCAGAGGTCATGCGGCCCGTGTTGGGCGTGTCGGAGGGCGTGGCGGCGTTGCAGTTCGCGTCGTTCAGCTTCGATGCTGCCGTGCTCGATGTCGCGGTGACGTTGGGCGGGGGCGGCACGCTGGCGATCGCGTCGAGTGAGGAACGTACGCAGCCGGAGGCGCTGGCTCGGATGATCGAGGCGGCGGGCGTGAGCGTGGCCAGCGTGGTCCCCTCCCTCCTCGGCGTGCTGGATCCGGCGGCGGTGCCGGGTGTCGAGAACTGGGTGCTGGGTGCGGAGCGGCTGACCGCTGATCTGGCGGCGCGGTGGCGGGCCGGGGCGCGGGTGTGGAACACGTACGGTCCGACTGAGGCGACCGTGATCACGACTGCGGTGCCGCTGCCCGAAGGCATCGGCCCGCAGGACGCTCCGCCGCCGGTCGGCCGTCCCCTCGGCAACGTGCAGGTTTTCGTCCTCGACGATTTCTTGAGGCCGGTGCCGCCTGGTGTGACGGGTGAGCTGTACGTGGCCGGGGCCGGGCTGGCGCGCGGCTATGTGGGTCGTCCGGGGCTGACGGCGGAGCGGTTCATTGCCTGCCCGTTCGCCCCCGGTGCTCGTATGTACCGCTCGGGTGACCTCGCCCGCTGGACGGTGGACGGTCTGTTGGAGTTCGCCGGCCGTGCGGATGAGCAGGTCAAGATTCGTGGGTTCCGGGTCGAGCCGGGTGAGGTCGAGTCCGTGCTGGCCGCGCACCCTGATGTGGCCCAGGCCGCCGTCGTCGTCCGCGAGGACCGGCCGGGCGACAAGCGGCTGATCGGCTACGTGGTGCCCCACACCGCAGGTGACCAGCCCGCCGTCCAGCCCGTGGCCCTCCCGCAATCCCTGCGGGAGCACGCAGCGGGGATGCTGCCCGAGTACATGGTTCCGGCGGCCGTGGTGGTCCTGGACGCCCTGCCGCTCACGGTGAACGGAAAGCTGGACAAGGTCGCCCTTCCCGCGCCGGACTTCGCCGACCGGGGGGCGACGGGCCGAGCCCCCGCTGGCGCGGCCGAAGAGTTGCTGTGCGAGCTGTACGCCGAGGTGCTGGGCGTCGAGCGGGTGAGCGCCGAGGAGAGCTTCTTCGAGCTGGGCGGCGACTCGATCATGTCGATGCAGTTGGCGTCGCGGGCCCGGCGTTCCGGCTGGGTGGTGACACCCCGACAGGTCTTCGAGGAGAAGACCGTGGCGCGGCTGGCGCTGGTCGCCGAACCGGTCCGGGAGACAGCGGAGGAGCTGGGCGACGTCGGCGTGGGCCAGGTGCCCTGGACCCCCGCGATGCGGGCGCTCGGCGAGGCCGCCGCCGGCCCGCGCTTCGCGCAGTGGTCCGTGGTGGGCGCGCCGCCCGCGCTGGGGCTCGATGTCCTGACGGCGGGCGTGGGCGCCCTGCTGGATACGCACGACATGCTGCGCGCCCGTGTCGTGCGCGAGGACGGCGCCGAGCCCGTCTTCGAGGTGGCAGCGCAGGGCTCGGTGGACGCGGCGGCACTGGTCGTACGAGTCGACGCGACAACATTGGAGGACGAGGCCCCGAACGCCACCCCGACCGCCCCCCTCACAGAAGACGACCTGGACGCTCTCGCCGACGAAGCGGCCCACCAGGCGGTAGCCCGGCTGGACCCCGCCGCCGGCGTGATGGCGCAGGCCGTCTGGCTGGACGCCGGGCCCCGGCGGACCGGCCGCGTGGTGCTGGTCATACACCACCTGGCGGTGGACGGCGTCTCCTGGCGCATTCTGCTGCCGGACCTCCAGGCGGCGTGCGAAGCCGCGGCAGCGGGACGGGAGGCGGCGCCGGACCCGGTGCGTACGTCCTTCCGGCGCTGGGTGCTGCGGCTGGCGGCCCAGGCCCGTAGCGAGGAGCGCCGGGCCGAGCTGGGCGACTGGATCGCGACGGCGGGCGGGTCCGAGCCGCCGTTGGGGCGGCGCGCGCTCGATCCGGCGCGCGACACCGCCGCGACCTGGCGGGAGCGTTCATGGGAGGTCCCCGCACCACAAGCCGCCACCCTGGCGGGCCGCACGCTGACCGTCTTCCACTGCGGCGTGCACGAGGTGCTGCTGGCCGCGCTGGCCGGAGCGGTGGGGCAGTGGCGGCCCGGCAGCAGTACCGCCGCCGGAGTGCTGCTGGACATCGAGGGGCACGGCCGGGCGCCCCTGGCGGGCGATGATCTCTCCCGCACCGTGGGCTGGTTCACCAGCGTGCACCCGGCGCGCCTGAAGACGGCCGGCATCGATCTGCCGGGCGCCCGTACCGGCGGCCCGGCCGCCGGGGAACTGCTGAAGGCGGTCAAGGAACAGTTGCAGGCGATACCCGGCGACGGGTTGGGCCACGGCATGCTGCGCCACCTGAACCCGGAGACGGGCCCGGTGCTGGCAGGGCTGCCGTCGCCGCAGATCGCGTTCAACTACCTGGGGCGGTTCTCCGCCCGTACGCCCAGCGGGCCCCCTGCCCGTACGCCCGACGGGTTCTCCGTCCGTACGTCCAATGGGCTCCCTGCCCGTACGGGCACAGGCACCGGCACGAACACCAGCACCAGCACCAGGACAGGTACCGGCACCAGGACAGGTACCGGTACCGGCACAGGCACTAGTACCGACACAGGCGCGGACGCGGGCACGGTAGGCGCGTGGCAGCCGGCCGGTGCGTCGGCTGTCGGCGGCTCCGCCGACCCCGGCATGCCGGTCGCCCACGCGCTGGAGGCGGGCGCGGTGATCCGGGACACGCCGGAGGGGCCGGAGCTGACCCTCACCCTGGGCTGGGCCGGCGAGCTGCTGGACGAGCCCGCGGTCGAACGGCTCGGGCAGGGCTGGCTGGCGATGCTGTCCGGGCTGGCCGCGCACACCGAAGCGCCCGGCGCGGGCGGCCATACCCCCTCCGACTTCCTCCTCCTGGATCTCGCACAGGACGAAGTCGACGCGTTCGAGGACGAGTTCGGGGACGAGGACGAGTTCGGGGACGAGTTCGGAGACGGGCTCGCCGACGGTCCCGCACACCCTTCTGCACATCATCCGTTGTAAGGAGAAAGAGCGATGACCCAGTCCCGTGTCGAAGATGTGTGGCCGCTGTCGCCGTTGCAGGAGGGGATGCTGTTCCACGCCACCTTCGACGGCGAGACCCCGGACGTCTACCAGGCGCAACGAGCGATGGAGTTGACCGGGCCGCTGGACGCGGGCCGCCTGCGGGCGACGTGGGAGGGGCTGCTGGCCCGGCACGCCGCGCTACGGGCGGGCTTCCGCCAGCGCAAGTCCGGCGAGTCGGTGCAGATCGTCGCGCGAGCGGTGACCTTGCCGTGGCGGGAAGCGGACCTCTCCGGCCTGGCGGAGGCCGACGCCCTCGCCGAACTCGACCGGCTCTCCGCCCGCGAGCGCGCGACACGGTTCGACATGGGCGTGCCCCCGCTGCTGCGCCTGCTGCTCGTGCGGTTCGGTCCCGAGCGGCACCGCCTGGTGATCACTCATCACCACATCCTCATGGACGGCTGGTCGCTGCCAGTGCTGATCGGCGAGATGACCTCGGTCTACGCGGCGGGCGGCAGCACCGCCGGGCTGCCGCGGACGACGTCCTACCGGGAGTACCTGGCCTGGCTGAACCGGCAGGACAAGGAGGCGGCCCGGAGCGCGTGGCGGGCGTCCCTGGCGGGGGTCGACGGGCCGACGCTCGTGTCGCCCGCGGCCCCGGAGCGTACGACCGAGTCGTACGCGAACCTGAGCACCCGCCTGCCCGCCGACCTGTCCCAGGGCCTGGCGCGGCTGGCCCAGCGCCACGACCTGACCGTGAACACGGTGGTGCAGGGCGCGTGGGCGCTGGTGCTGGCCCGGCTGACCGGCCGCGACGACGTCGTCTTCGGCGCGACCTCGGCAGGGCGGCCCGCCGAACTGCCGGGCGTCGAGTCCATGGTGGGCCTCGTCATCGACACCCTGCCGGTACGGGTGGGCCTCGACGGCGGACAGCCCGTCATCGACATGCTGACGCGGCTTCAGGAACGCCAGTCGGCCCTGATGGCGCATCAGCACCTCGGGCTGCCGGAGGTCCAGCGGACCGCCGGCCCCGGCGCGGTCTTCGACACACTGGTGGTGTACGAGAACTACCCCCGCCCCCCGGCCGAGGCGCCGGACCCGGACGCCTTCGCCATCACGCTCATCAGCGGGCAGGAGGCCGCGCACTATCCGCTCACCCTGCTCCTGACTCCTGGCGCCCGCATGACCTGCGAGATCGACTACCGGCCCGATCTCTTCGAGCGCCCCGCCGTCGAGTCGATCGTCGGCCGTCTGGTGCGGGTGCTGGAACAGCTGACCGCCGATCCGACGATGCGGGTCGGCGACGTCGACGTGCTCGACGGGGCCGAGCGCTCCCGCGTGGTGGGGGAGTGGAACGACACCGCCCGGCCGGTGCCGCGGGGCACTTTGGTCGATCTCTTCGAGGAGTGGGCGGCGCGGTCGCCGGGCACGGCGGCGGTGCGGTGCGGTCCCGACGCGTTGTCGTACGGAGAGTTGGAAGGTCGGGCGAATCGGCTGGCCCGCTATCTGCGCCGCCTCGGTGTGGGGCGAGAGTCGCGAGTGGGGCTGTGCCTGCCGCGCGGTGCGGACATGGTCGTGGGGCTGCTGGCGGTGTGGAAGGCGGGCGGCGCGTACGTACCGCTGGACCCCGAATACCCCGCTGACCGGCTCGCCTACATGATCACTGACAGCGGCGCGACGGTCGTCCTGGCCACGTCGGCGACGGCGGAGAAGGCGTCGGCCGGAAGCAAGACAGGGGCCGGAAGCGAGACAGAGGCCGGAAGGGAAGCAGAAACCGGAAGGGAAGCAGAGGCCGCGCACGTGGTGCTGCTGGACGCGGCCGCGACCGAGCGGGCGCTCGACGCCGAGCAGGCGTCGCCGCTGAAGTTGCCGACGAGCCCCGCCCAGTCGTCCAACGTGATCTACACGTCCGGCTCGACAGGACGGCCGAAGGGCGTCGCGCTGACGCACGGCGGCGTGCTCAACATGGCGGAGGTCGTACGGCCGGTGCTGGGCGTGGCCGAGGGGGTGACGGCGCTTCAGTTCGTGTCGTTCAGCTTCGACGCCTCCGTGCTGGACGTGGCGGTCACCCTGGGCGGCGGCGGCACGCTGGCCATCGCGTCGGGCGAGGAGCGCACCGACCCCGCCGCGCTCGCGGCGATGATCCGCCGCTCCGGCGTGCGGGTCGCGAACGGCGTGCCGTCGCTGCTCGGCATGCTCGACCCCGAGGCCGTGCCCGAGGTCGAGAACTGGCTGGTGGGTGGGGAGCGACTGACCCCTGAGCTGGCGAGCCGATGGCGGGCCGGTGCGCGGCTGTGGAACGCGTACGGGCCGACCGAGACCACCGTCATCGCGACGGCCGGACTGCTCGCGGACGGCTTCGGCCCGCAGGACGCGCCGCCCGCGATCGGCCGCCCGCTCGGCAACGTCCGGACCTTCGTCCTGGACGGCCTCCTGCGCCCGCTGCCGCCCGGCATGACCGGTGAGCTGTACGTGGCCGGGGCCGGACTGGCGCGCGGCTACGCGAGCCGGCCAGGGCCGACCGCCGAGCGGTTCGTGGCCTGCCCCTTCGCCCCCGGCGCTCGCATGTACCGCACTGGCGACCTGGCCCGATGGACGACTGACGGGCAGTTGGAGTTCGCGGGGCGCGCGGACGAGCAGGTCAAGATCCGGGGCTTCCGGGTCGAGCCCGGCGAGATCGCGGCCGTACTCGCCGCGCACGACACCGTCGACCAGGCGGCGGTCGTGGTCCGCGAGGACCGGCCGGGCGTCAAACTCCTCGTCGCATACGCGGTCCCCGCCGCCGGTCACCGGCTCGACGGCACCGCGCTGCGCGACTACGCCGGCGGACGCCTGCCGGAGCACATGGTCCCGGCGGCGGTGGTGCCGCTGGACGCGCTGCCGCTCACACCCAACGGCAAGCTGGACAAGTCCGCCCTCCCGGCGCCGGACCTCGCGGTCAGGAGTGGGCGCGCCCCCGCGACGCCGACGGAAGAGGTGCTGAGCGGCCTGTTCGGCGAGGTACTGGAGCTGGAACAGGTCGGCGCCGATGACAACTTCCTGGAATTGGGGGGCGATTCGCTGCTGGCCATGCGGCTGATCGCGCGCGTGCGGTCGGTGCTGGACTCGACGGTGAGCATCAAGGAGCTGTTCGCCGCACCGACCGTGGCAGGCGTCGCCCGGCTGATCGACGGGACCCGGAGCGCGCACGAAGCGGTGCTGGAACGTCAGGCGCGTCCCGACGTACTGCCGTTGTCGTTCGCGCAGCAGCGGATGTGGTTCCTCAACCGGATGGATGACGGACCCGCCGCCGCTGCCGCGTACAACATGCGCCTGGCGCTGCGGATCTCGGGTGAGCTGGACGTGGCGGCGCTGGAGGCGGCGCTCGGTGATGTGGCGGACCGGCACGAGAGTCTGCGGACGGTGTTCCCCGATGTCGACGGCGTGCCCCACCAGCTGGTGCTGCACGGCGAGGCGGGACGGCCCCGGCTCGTCACCGTGGAGACCGATGAGGACCGGCTCGAAGAGGTCGTCACCGAACACACCCGGCACGCGTTCGACGTCAGCTCGGAACTTCCTTGGCACGCAAGGCTGTTCACGCTGTCTCCTGCGGAGTCGGTGCTGCTGATCGTGGCGCATCACATCGCGTCCGACGGCTGGTCGATGGGCGTGCTCGGACGGGACCTGCAAACGGCCTACGCGGCCCGGCACGCCGGGCGCGAGCCGGGCTGGGAGCCGCTGCCGGTGCAGTACGCGGATTACGCGCTGTGGCAGCGGGCCGCGCTGGGCGAACTGGGCGACCCGGAGAGCCTGGTGAGCGGTCAACTTGACTACTGGCGTGCGGTGTTGGCAGGGGCGCCGCAGGAGTTGGCTCTGCCGTTGGACCGTCCGCGGCCCGCGGTGCCGTCGTTCCGCAGTGGCAGTGTGCCGGTGCGCGTGGACGCGGCGACGCACGCGCGGTTGGTGGAACTCGCCGGGCGCGGGCGCGTGACGATGTTCATGGTGATGCACGCGGCGGTGTCGGTGCTGCTGTCGCGGATGGGCGCCGGGGACGACATTCCGCTGGGCACGCCGGTCGCGGGCCGTGGCGACGCGCAGACGGAAGCCTTGGTGGGGCTCTTCGTCAACACGCTCGTCTTGCGCGCCGACGTGAGCGGTGACCCGTCCTTCGCCGAACTGCTGGGGCGGCTGCGGGAGCGGGACCTGGGTGCGTACGCGCATCAGGACATCCCCTTCGAGCGTCTGGTGGAGGAGCTGAATCCCGTACGCTCGATGGCCCGCAACCCGCTGTTCCAGGCCATGCTGACCGCCGGGAACGTGCCGGAGACGCGATGGGAGCTGCCGGGCCTCCAGGTGGACCCGATGCCGTCGCTGGCGGCGCCGCCCGCGCACTTCGACCTGTCGGTGACCTTGGGCGAGCGGCGTGCGGCGGACGGTTCCCCGGCCGGGCTGGACGGCGGCATCCTGTACGCCGCCGACCTCTTCGACGAGGAGACCGCCCAGGCCCTCGCCGACCGGCTGGCGCGCGTGCTGGAACAGGTCGCGGACAACGCTCGTATCCGCGTCAGTGAGATCGACGTCCTCGGCGCGGAGGAGCGGTCCTCCGTGGTCGAGAAGTGGAATGCCACCGCTCGGCCGATGGTCACGGGGACGGTGCTGGACCTGTTCGGTGCCTGGGTCCGTTCGACGCCGGACGCCGTCGCCGTGCGGTGCGGTTCCGACGCTGTGTCGTACGGAGAGTTGGAAGGTCGGGCGAATCGCCTGGCCCGGTACCTGACCCGGGTGGGTGTGGGCAGGGAGTCACGGGTGGGGCTGTGCCTGCCGCGTGGTGTGGAGATGATCGTAGGGCTGCTGGCGGTGTGGAAGGCGGGCGGCGCGTACGTACCGCTGGACCCGGAGTACCCGCCGGACCGGCTCGCCTACATGATCGCCGACAGCGGTGCGTCGGTGGTGGTGGGCATGGCCGGGACGCTGTCCGGCGTGCAGGCGGGTTCGGCGACCGCTGTCGAGCTGGACCGGGTGGCGAAGGACATCGACGCGGAGCCGTCCGACGCCATCCAACACGTGCTCAGTTCCGCCCAGTTGGCGTATGTGATCTACACCTCCGGTTCGACGGGCCGTCCGAAGGGCGTGGCGGTCGCGCATGGTGGTGTGGCGAACTTGGCGGAGGTCATGCGGCCGGTATTGGGCGTGTCGGAGGGCGTGGCGGCGTTGCAGTTCGCGTCGTTCAGCTTCGACGCTGCCGTGCTCGATGTCGCGGTCACCTTGGGCGGTGGCGGCACGTTGGCCATCGCGTCGAGTGAGGAGCGTACGGAGCCGGAGGCGCTGGCCCGGATGATCGAGGCGGCAGGCGTGAGCGTGGCGAGCGTCGTGCCGTCCCTCCTCGGCGTGCTGGATCCGGCGGCGGTGCCGGGTGTCGAGAACTGGGTCCTGGGTGCGGAGCGGCTGACCGCTGATCTGGCGGCGCGGTGGCGGGCCGGGGCGCGGGTGTGGAACACGTACGGTCCGACCGAGGCGACCGTGATCACCACAGCGATGCTCCTGGCGGAAGGCATCGGCCCGCAGGACGCGCCGCCATCAGTCGGCCGTCCCCTCGACAACGTCCAGGTCTTCGTCCTCGATGACTTCCTGAAGCCGGCCCCGGTCGGTGCGGTCGGCGAGCTGTACGTGGCCGGGGCCGGGCTGGCGCGCGGCTACGTAGGCCGGCCGGGAGGGACGGCGGAGCGGTTCGTGGCGTGCCCCTTCGCTCCCGGCGCCCGTATGTACCGCTCGGGCGACCTGGCGCGGTGGACGGCGGACGGGTTGTTGGAGTTCGCCGGTCGTGCGGATGAGCAGGTCAAGATCCGTGGCTTCCGGGTCGAGCCGGGCGAGGTCGAGTCCGTGCTGGCCGCGCACCCGGACGTGGCCCAGGCCGCCGTCGTCGCACGCGAGGACCGGCCGGGCGACAAGCGACTGATCGGCTACATCGTTCCCACGACACCGGAGTTCGACCAGCTCCTGCTGCACGAACACATGGGCAAGGCGCTGCCGGACTACATGATCCCGGCGGCGGTCATCGCGCTGGAGGCGCTGCCGCTGACCGTCAACGGAAAGCTCGACCACGCCGCGCTGCCCGTGCCGGAGACGACCGGCCGCGCTGCCGGACGGGTTCCCGAGACGCCCGCCGAAGTACTGGTCAGCAGCCTGTTCGGCGAGGTGCTGGGGGTGGCGCGGGTGAGCGCCGAGGACGGATTCTTCGAGCTGGGCGGTGACTCGCTGCTGGCCATGCGGCTGATCGCGCGGGTGCGGTCGATGCTGGACGTGGCAGTGAGCATCAGGGAACTGTTCGGCGCGCCGACGGTGGCCGGCATCGCGCGGCTGATCGAGCGGGCGCAGAGCGCGGACGGTTCCGTGCTGGTGCGTCAAGTACGGCCCGAGGCACTGCCGTTGTCGTTCGCGCAGCAGCGGATGTGGTTCCTCAACCGGGTGGGCGACGACCCGGCCGCGGCAGCCGCGTACAACTTGCCGTTGGCGCTGCGGATTTCGGGCGAGGTGGACGTGGCGGCGCTGGAGGCGGCGCTCGGTGATGTGGCGGACCGGCACGAGAGTCTGCGGACGGTCTTCCCCGATGTCGACGGCGTGCCGTGCCAACAGGTGCTGGAAGGCGAGGAGGGGCGCCCGCCGCTCGTCGTCACGGCAGCCCGTGAGGAGGAGTGGGAAGCGGCCCTCGCCGCCCACGCCGGCCACGGCTTCGACATGAGCGGGGACCTGCCCTGGCGGGTGACCCTGCTGCGGGCCACGCCCTCGGAGTCCGTACTGCTGATCGTGGCGCACCACATCGCGTCCGACGGCTGGTCGATGGGCGTGCTGGCACGCGACCTGGAGACGGCCTTCGCTGCACGCCGCGCGGGACGGGCCCCGGACTGGGAGCCGCTGCCGGTGCAGTACGCGGACTACGCGCTGTGGCAGCGCGCCGCGCTGGGCGACCCGGATGATCCGGAGAGCCTGGTGAGCGGTCAGCTCGACTACTGGCGTGAGGTGTTGACCGGCGCGCCGCAGGAGTTGACTCTTCCGTTGGACCGTCCGCGGCCCGCGGTGCCGTCGTTCCGCAGCGGCAGTGTGCCGGTGCGCGTGGACGCGGCGACGCACGCGCGGCTGGTGGAACTCGCCGGGCGCGGCCGGGCGACGATGTTCATGGTGATGCACGCGGCGGTGTCCGCGCTGCTGTCGCGGATGGGCGCCGGGGACGACATCCCGCTGGGCACGCCGGTCGCGGGCCGTGGCGACGCGCAGACGGAAGCCCTGGTGGGGCTCTTCGTCAACACGCTCGTGCTGCGCGCCGACGTGAGCGGGAATCCGACCTTCGCCGAGCTGCTGGCGCGGCTGCGGGAGCGGGACCTCGGCGCGTACGCGCATCAGGACATCCCGTTCGAGCGCCTGGTGGAGGAGCTGAACCCGACGCGCTCGATGGCCCGTAACCCGCTGTTCCAAGTGATGCTGTCAGCCGGGAACGTGCCGGAGGCCCAATGGGAGCTGCCAGGTCTTGAGGTCAGCCCCTTGCCGCCGTTCTCCGCGCCACCGACCCGCTTCGACCTGGCGCTGGCGTTCACCGAGCGGCGTGCCGAGGACGGTGCTCCGGCGGGGTTGGACGGCGGCATCCTGTACGCCGCCGACCTCTTCGACGAGGAGACCGCCCAGGCCCTCGCCGCCCGTCTGGCGCGCGTACTGGCCCAGGTCGCGGCCGACCCTGACACCCGCCTCGGCGACATCGAGGTGCTCGACGGGGCCGAGCGCTCCCGTGTCGTGGGGGAGTGGAACGCCACCGCCCGGCCGCAAGAAGCGGCAACGGCGCTGGACCTCTTCACCGGCTGGGTCCGCTCGGCGCCGGATGCCGTCGCCGTGCGCAGCGGTTCCGACGCTGTGTCGTACGGAGAGTTGGAAGGTCGGGCGAATCGGCTGGCCCGGTACCTGATCCGCCTCGGGGTGGGGCGGGAGTCTCGGGTGGGGCTGTGCCTGCCGCGTGGTGTGGACATGATCGTGGGGCTGCTGGCGGTGTGGAAGGCGGGCGGCGCGTACGTACCGCTGGACCCCGAATACCCCGCTGACCGGCTCGCCTACATGATCGCCGACAGCGACGCGTCGGTGGTCCTGGCGACGGCCGAGACAGCGACCGATGTGAGGGAGGTAGCCGCCACGCGCCTCGTGGTGCTGGACGAAGCGGCGGAAGCCATCGAGGCATCAGACGCTCCTCAAAACAACACCACCCCACAGCAGTTGGCGTACGTGATCTATACCTCCGGTTCGACGGGCCGTCCGAAGGGCGTGGCGGTCGCGCACGGCGGTGTGGCGAACCTGGCGGAGGCCATGCGGCCCGTGTTGGGGGTATCGGAGGGTGTGACGGCGCTTCAGTTCGCGTCGTTCAGCTTCGACGCTGCCGTGCTCGATGTCGCGGTCACCTTGGGCGGTGGCGGCACGCTGGCCATCGCGTCGAGTGAGGAACGTACGCAGCCGGAGGCGCTGGCTCGGATGATCGAGGCGGCGGGCGTGAGTGTGGCGAGCGTGGTCCCGTCCCTCCTCGGTGTGCTGGATCCGGCGGCGGTGCCGGGTGTCGAGAACTGGGTGCTGGGCGCTGAGCGCCTGACTGCCGATCTGGCGGCGCGGTGGCGGGCCGGGGCGCGGGTGTGGAACACGTACGGTCCGACGGAAGCGACCGTGATCACCACAGCGACGCTCCTGGCGGAAGGCATCGGCCCGCAGGACGCGCCGCCGCCGGTCGGCCGTCCCCTCGGCAATGTGCAGGTTTTCGTTCTGGACGATTTCTTGAGGCCGGTGCCGCCTGGTGTGACGGGTGAGCTGTACGTGGCCGGGGCCGGGCTGGCACGTGGCTATGTGGGTCGTCCGGGGCTGACGGCGGAGCGGTTCGTGGCCTGCCCGTTCGCCCCCGGTGCTCGCATGTACCGCTCGGGTGACCTCGCCCGGTGGACGCCCGACGGTCTGTTGGAGTTCGCCGGTCGTGCGGATGAGCAGGTCAAGATTCGTGGGTTCCGGGTCGAGCCGGGTGAGGTCGAGTCCGTGCTGGCCTCGCACCCGGATGTGGCCCAGGCCGCCGTCGTCGCACGCGAGGACCGGCCGGGCGACAAGCGGCTGATCGGCTACATCGTTCCCACGACACCGGAGTTCGACCAGCTCCTGCTGCACGAACACATGGGCAAGGCGCTGCCGGACTACATGATCCCGGCGGCGGTCGTCGCGCTGGAGTCGCTGCCGCTGACCGCCAACGGCAAGCTCGACCACGCCGCGCTCCCGGTGCCGGACTTCGGCGAGCGGAGCTCCGGGCGGGCGCCGGAGAGCGAGATGGAGAAGGCCGTCTGCGACCTCTTCGCCGAGGTGCTGGAGGTCGAACGGGTCGGCGTCGACGACAGCTTCTTCGACGTCGGCGGCAACTCGACGCTCGCGATGCGGCTCGCCGCACGCATCAGGACCGAGTTCGGCGCAGAGTTGAATATGCGTCAGTTCTTCGGCGCGTCGACCCCGCTCGGCGTGGCCCGGATGCTGCAGTCCAAGGCGCGCCCGGTGCTGCGGCCGGTCGACCGCCCGGACGGCATCCCCCTCTCGGCGAACCAGTCGCACATCTGGCAGTCGGCCCGGCTGGGCAAGGACGCGGATCTGCGGCTGCCGCTCGCGCTGCGCCTGGTGGGCGAGCTGGACCGGGCGGCGCTGGAGGCGGCGCTCGGGGACATCGCGGCCCGCCAGGACATCCTGCGGACGGTCTTCTCCCGTACGGGCGAAGGCGAACTCGTCCAACATGTCCTGGAACCCGCCGACGACACCGTGCGACCCCGGCTCACCGTGGTGCCGGCGACGGAGGAAGGACTGTCGGGGCTGCTGGCTGTGAACGGCAGGCACAGGTTCGACCTCACGCGGGAGACGCCCTGGGCGCAGTACCTGTTCGCCCTCTCGGACACCGAGCACGTACTGCTCCTCGTCGTGCACCGCATCGCCGCTGACGACGCGTCACTCGACGTGCTCGTACGCGACCTGGTGGCGGCCTACGGCGCCCGGCGCGAGGGGCGGGCCTCCGAACGGGCCCCGCTGCCGCTCCAGTTCGCCGACTACGCGATGTGGGAGCGGGAACTGCTCCAGGGCGAGAAGCAGCCGGAGAGCCTGGTCGGCGACCAGCTCGCCTTCTGGAAGAACACCCTCGCCGACGTGGCGGCGACGATGCCGCTGCCGATCGACCGGCCGCGCCCGCAGCGGGCGTCGTACCGGGCGGACTCCGTCGAGCTGAGCCTCGACGCCGACACGCACGACAGGTTGGCGGAGGCGGCGGAGGAGCACGGGGCGACGACGTTCATGGCGGTGCACGCCGCACTCGCGCTGCTGCTCACCCGGCTCGGCTCGGGCACCGACATCATGCTCGGGACGGTGCTGCCCCGCCAGGATGAGGAGGAGAGCCTGAACGGCGTGATGGGCCCCTTCACCGAACTGGTGGCGCTGCGGACGGACACCTCCGGCGACCCCACGTTCGGGGAGCTGCTCGACCGCATCCGGGAGGCGGCCCTGCCCGCCGAGGCCCACCGGGACGTGCCGTTCGAACGGATCGCGGCCGCGCTGTCGGGGCCGGCCTCCGAGGCGGCCCACCCCGTGTTCCAGGTCCTGCTCGACGTGCGGGACGACGTCGCGGAGAAGTGGGACACGGCGGAACTGGCGGGCCTGGACACCACCCGGCTCCCCGTGGACGGCGGGACGTCCCCGATGGACCTCGCGTTCTCCCTGGTGGAGCGGCTGGAGGACGACCGGACCCCGGCCGGGCTCGACGGCGTGCTGCGCTACGCCACGGATCTCTTCGACCCGTCCACCGCCAGGGCGCTCGCGGACCGGCTGGTCCGCGTCCTGGAGCAGGCGGCGGCCGATCCCGAGGTGCGCCTCAGTGCGGTGGACATCCTGCTGGGCCGGACGGAGCACGGCCGGATGGTGGTGACCGGGAACGGCGGTACCGAGACCCGCGCGCCAGGCGGCACTGTGGTCGATCTGTTCGCCGCGCAGGCGGCCCGTACCCCCGACGCCATCGCGGTCACGGACTCGGGCGGCGCGCTCACCTATCGCGAGCTGGACGCGGCGGCCGATTCGCTCGCCCGGCGGCTCGCGGGGCGGGGGACCGGGCCGGAGGACGTCGTGATCGTGGCGCTGGAACCGGGGGCCGCGTTCGTGGCAGCGCTGCTCGGCGTGTTCAAGGCGGGCGCCGCCTGCCTGTTCGCCGACCCGGCCCGGCCCCTCGGCGGGACCGTCCGCGGGCTGCGCCGGACCCGTACCGCCGCGCTGATCTGCACCGAGGCCGCGGCCGGCCTGCTGCCGGCGGGCAGCGCGCTGCCCGTCGTCACGGTGACCCCGGACGTACGGGCCGACGCCCCGTCGTCGGCATCGGCGGCGACATCGGCATCGGCGTCGACAACGGCATCGGCGTCGACAACGGCATCGGCAACGGCGTCGACATCTGCATCTGCATCTGCGTCGACATCGGCGTCGGCGGCGAACGGCGCGGGGCGTACGGGGCCGGGCCACGCGCCCCCGCCCGGCCTCGCACCCTCGCCCGGCCATGCCCTTCCGCCCGGCTTCATGCCCTCGCCCGACCACGCGGCTCTGGTGCTCGACGCCGCCGAAGCGGTGAGCGCTGCCGCCGCGGGTACCGTCGTGGAGCACCGTGCCCTGGTCAACCAGGTGGCGCACCGGATGGACGACTCCGCGATGGCCGGCGGAGCGGTGCTGGACGTACGGGCTCCCGCGTCGGCGCTGGTCACGCCCCTGCTCGCCGCGCTCTGCGCGGGCGGCGGCGTCCGGCTGGGCGTTCCCGCGGGGGACCTGTCGTCGGTCGCCGCGACGGATGCCCCGGACGGCCGGGGCGACGGCGCGCGGCTGCTGGCCACCACGCGCGAGAGGCTGTCGGCTCTCGCGGAGCCCGCGGCCGCCGGGCGACCGGCGTTCGCGGAGGTCATGGTGGTGGGCGGCGAGCAGGTCACCGTCGGCGACATGGCCGAGTGGCGGGAGCGCCACCCCGACGTGGCGCTGGTGAGCGGTCACGGCACGGCGGAGACGGCCGGCTCGTGGCTCGGCCACCGGACCGTACCGGACGAGTCGCTTCCGGCACAGGCACCCGCCGGGCGGCCGATGGGCAGCACCCGCGCGCTCGTACTGGACGACCTGCTGCGGCCGGTGCCGACGGGCGTCGCGGGAGACCTGTACATCGCGGGGGCCTCGCTGGCGCGCGGCTACGCGGAGGCCCCGGGGCTGACCGGCGGCCGGTTCGTGGCCTGCCCGTTCGGCCCCGGCGGCGAGCGGATGTTCCGTACGGGCGAGCGGGCGAAGCGGACCCTGACGGGGCTGCTGACGGTGGCGTACGAGCAGCGGGACGGCGACCGGCCCGGTACGGCGCTCCGCAAGGTCAGGAACCGCGACGACCTGGGCGTACTGCTGCCGCTGCGGCCGGAGGGCGACCGCCCGCCACTGTTCTGCGTGCACCACAACACTGGCCTCGGCTGGGGGTACGCGTCGATCCTCCCGCACCTGCCGGCGGACCAGCCGGTCTACGGCGTGCAGGCGCGCGGGCTCGCGGGGCCGGAGCCCCTGCCGGGGAGCGTCGAGGAGATGGCGGCCGACTACGCCGACCGGATCAGGGGCCTCCAGCCGTACGGCCCGTACCACCTCCTCGGCTGGTCCGCGGGCGGGCTGTTCGCCCAGGCGGTCGCCGCCCGGCTGGCCGAGCTGGGGGAGAAGGTCGGGCTCCTCGCGCTGCTCGACAGCTATCCCAACTCCATGGGCACCGTCTCCGTGGTCGACCTGGAGAACCAGGACGAACGGGGCGGCTACCGGGGACAGGAGGACGGCGGCGCGGGCGGTGTCTTCGGAGCGGAGGGCGCCTACCCGCCGGGCGTGAGCGGGCCGCTGGTGACGAACATGGAGGAGATCATGCGCCACACCTACCAGCTGGGAAAGCGCCATGAGCCGCGCTTCTTCCCCGGTGATCTCACGGTGTTCGTCGCGGCCGGGGACCGGCCGGAAGGGATGGGCGTGCCGGACGCGGTCGCGAGCTGGCGGCCGTACACGGGCGGCGAGATCGCCACGCACGAAATCGACGCCGGCCACGACGACTTGCTCCAGGCGGCCAACCTTTCGCACATCGGGCGGATCGTCGCGGAGAAGCTGCGCGGGGCGAACAGGCCGAACGGAACGTAAGACAAAGGCGGTTGACGCGCCGACAGCGATTCCTAATGAACAGCGCGCAGGAGAAGGTGAGTCGAAGGGCGCGGCGGACGGTACGGCCCGTCGTCCACCGCCCGCCGCGCCCGTCGGCGCCGACCGCCCCACGGAGTGGGCGGCACGGGCGAGAGAGGTACGACCGGAAAGGTGACCGCGTATGACGAAGCCTCAAGAAGCGCCGCCGCGGAAGCGGCGGGATGAGCCGAAGCCGACGGACGTACCCGTGCACATGCGGCGGGACGGGCTCGACCCGCTGCCCGAGCTGCGCCGGATGAGAGCGGAGACGCCGTTCGTCCGCGGCGTGAGCCCGGTCGGGGACAGCTGGATCGCCACCGGCCTCGACGAGGTCCGGGCGATCCTCGGCGACACGGACCGGTTCAGTACGAACCCGGTCGCCGACACCGCGGCGGAGTCCCGGCGGCTGGCCCAGGCCGGGAACCCTCTCCAGAACGACCCGCCCGAGCACACCCGCATCCGGAAGATGCTGACGCCGGAACTCACGGTGCGGCGGATGCGCCGGATGGAGCCCGTCGTCGAGGAGGTCGTGGCGGACCGGCTGGGGGCGCTGGAGCGGGCCGGGCAGCCGGCCGACCTGATGCGCCACTTCGCCTGGCCCGTACCCGGCCTGGTCGCCTGCGCGCTGTTCGGCATTCCGCGCGACGACCAGCCCCAGCTGACCCGGAACATGCTGCTCGGCCAGCGCCGCGACGGGCCGCGGAAGCAGGTGATGGCCGCGGAGCACGCCTTCACCGACTACCTGGACCGGTTCGTCGCGCGCAAGCGCCTGGACCCGTCCGGCGACGACCTGATCAGCATGCTGCTCCGGGACCACGGGGAGAGCATCACCGACGCGGACCTGGTGGGGCTCATCGACGCCACCATCGGCGCCGGTCTGGAGAACATGGCCGGGATGCTGGGGCTGGGCACGCTGGCGCTGCTCGACCACCCCGAACAGCTGGCCCTGCTCCGGGAGCGGCCGGAGCTGATGGGCCAGGCGGTCGAGGAACTGCTGCGGTACGTGGCCGTCGTGCCGCTCGCCAACTTCCGTACCGCGCTGGTGGATGTGGAGTTCGCGGGCCGGTCCGTGAAGGCCGGCGAGGTCGTGGCCTGTTCGCTGTTCGCGGCGAACCGCACCCAGTACCCCGACGCGCCGCAGGACGACCTCGACATCACCCGCGGCAGCACCACGCATGTGGGTTTCGGACACGGCATCCACTTCTGCGTCGGCGCTCCGCTGGCCCGGATGGAATTGCGGATCGCCTTCGCCCGGCTGCTGGAGCGCTTTCCCCGGCTGCGGCTGGCCGTACCCCGCGAGGAACTGCGGTTCCGGTCGCAGTCGCGGCCGATTTACGGAATCGAGAAACTGCCGCTCGCCTGGGAATGAACGACGGCGAAGGCAGCACGACGAGCGCGAAAAGACAAACACGGCACGCGGAACGCAACACAAGACGAACGCAGCACGAGACGAGCACGGCACGGAGACGAACACAGCACGAGAAACGCAACACGAGGAATGAGAGGAGTCCAGGGATGCCCAAGGAATCGAATGTTCCCGTGTACCAGCGTCGCAACGGGATCGACCCCCTGCCCGAGCTGGTCCGGATGAGCGAGGAGACGCCGTTCGTCGAAGTCTCCGGTTCCGCCGTGCTCGACTGGATCGCTACGGGCCCCACCGAGGTCAAGGCGGTTCTCAGCGACGCGGAGCGGTTCACCGGAAAACCGCGCCCCGCCCACACCATGGACGGGCAGCCCTTCGACACCGGAAACCTGCTGCATTACGACCGGCCGGACCACGCCCGGCTCCGGAAGATGCTGACACCCGAGTTCACCGTGCGGCGAATGCGCCGGATGGAGCCCATCATCGAGGAGATCGTGGCGGACCGGCTCAACGTCCTGGAGCGGGCCGGACAGCCGGCGGACCTGCTGCGCCACTTCGCCTGGCCCGTGCCCGGACAGGTCGTCTGCGGGCTGCTCGGCCTCCCCCGCGACGACCTGGCCGACCTGGCGCGCATGCTCGACATCCGCTCCACCAGCCGGGCCAAGAAGCAGGCGGCGGCGGTGCAGGCGCTCGACAGGTACCTGGTCAAGGTCATGATCCAGAAGCGCGGCGACCCCGGCGACGACCTCCTTGGCATGCTCATCCGCGAGCACGGCGAGGAGCTGACCGACCACGAGCTGGCGGGGATCGCCACCTTCCTCGTCTCGGCGGCAGTGGAGAGCACCGCCCAGATGCTGGGGCTGGGCCTGCTCGCGCTGCTGCTCCACCCGGACCAGCTCGCGCTGCTCAGGGAGCGGCCGGAGCTGATGGACGGGGCGGTGGAGGAGCTGCTGCGGTACGTGTCGGTGGTCTCGACGGCCTCGCCCCGCACGGCCGTGGTCGACGTGCCGATGGCGGGGAAGGTGGTCAAGGCCGGTCAGGCCGTGGGCTGTTCGCTGATCGCGGCCAACCGCGCGGAGACGCCCGGCGACCCGAACCGCCTGGACATCACCCGCGGAACCGCCGCCCATGTGGCGTTCGGCCACGGCGTCCACTTCTGCCTCGGCGCGTCGCTGGCCCGGATGGAGATGCGGATCGCCTTCGCGCGGCTGCTGGAGCGTTTCCCCGAGCTGCGGCTGGGCGTGCGGCCCGAGGAGCTGCGGTACCGGCCGTTCGCCCCGCAGTACGGGGTGGAGACGCTGCCGGTCGCCTGGTAGGAGGTGCGGGTTCCGGTGGGTTTCGCGGCCGGTGCGGCGTGGGGGAGTGTTCCGAATTCTCGGTGCCCTGCCCAAGTGGAGAATTCGGTTGGTTGGACAGGGCCCTTGGGCAGGCCGTATCTGCTTATGCTGTTCGAGGCTCCTTCCGTTCGAGGCTCTTCGACGCTGCCCGCGCTTGATCCGAGCTTCCGGGAGAGGTGGCGGCAGCGGGGATCACGGAGCGAGCTGCTGGAATAGAACTGGGGAAATGGCCACCGGAAAAGTCTTTTTCGATCACCGGTGTCGCGGGGGGAATTCGATGGATGGGCAGAGCGCCGACGACTGTGTACGGCCGGACCATGAACGTACGGACCTTATGACCGCGTCCGCGTACCGGGCGGGGACTGGAGACGGTCCCGGGGCCGGGGCCAGGACCGGGACCTCATTCGGCCCCGGCGTGCGGCTGCGCAAGGGCGAGCTGCACTCCAGCGTCAGCGACCCGGTCCTGGACACGATGACTTTCCTCAACGAGGTCACGCTCCGCTACCCGGACGCGATCTCCTTCGCACCCGGCCGCCCGTACGACGGCTTCTTCGACACCGAGCAGATCTTCGGCTACCTCCGCGGCTACCTCGATCACGAGGAGGCGCAAGGGAGTTCGCCGGAGCGCATCCGCACCCTCATGTACCAGTACGGGCCCGTCGCCGGGCAGATCCGCGACATCGTCGCCGACTGGCTGCGCGTGGACGAGGACATCGACGTACCGCCCGAGTCCGTCGTGGTGACCGTCGGCGCGCAGGAGGCCATGCTGCTCGTGCTGCGGGCGCTCGTCGGCGGGCCCGAGGACGCGATCCTCGTCGCCAGCCCCTGCTTCATGGGCATCACCGGCGCGGCCCGGCTGCTCGACATCCCCGTGACCCCGGTGCCGGAGGGACCGGACGGGTTCCGCCGCGAGGCGCTGGAAGCGGTGATCGAGCAGGAGCGGGCGCGGGGGCGGCGACCGCGCGCCTTCTACGTCATCCCGGACCACTCCAACCCCTCCGGCACCACGATGGGGCTGCGGGACCGTACCGAACTGCTGGAGCTGGCGGCGCGCCATGACCTCCTCATCGTGGAGGACAGCCCGTACCGCCTGGTCAGCCCCGGCCCGCCGCTGCCGACGCTGAAGTCGCTGGACCGGGCGCGCAGGGTCGTGCACATCGGCTCGTTCGCCAAGACCGTCTTTCCCGGCGCCCGCCTGGGCTTCGTCGTCGCCGACCAGCCGGTCGTGGACGACGCGGGCCGTAGGACGCTGCTCGCGGACGAACTCGCCAAGATCAAGAGCATGGTGACGGTCAACACCCCGTCGCTGAGCCAGGCGGTGGTGGCGGGCGCCCTGCTGGCCGCGCGCGGCCGGCTCTCGGAGCTGAACGCGAAGGCGGCCGTCCACTACGACGACGCCCTGCGGCACACGCTCCAGGAGCTGGAGGCGCGGCTGCCGGCCGACCGCCGAGCGGCTCTCGGCGTGCGGTGGAACGAGCCCTCGGGCGGCTTCTTCCTGGGCGTGCGGGTGCCGTTCCGCGCGGACAACGCCGCGCTCGTCCGGTCCGCCGAGGAGTTCGGCGTCATCTGGACCCCGATGAGCTACTTCTACCCCGGAGGCGAACTCGGAGGCGATCTCGGAGGCCGACATGGGGACGGGCCCGAAGGCGGCTCCGAAGGCGGCTCCGAGGGCGGCGGAGTGCGCGAACTCCGGCTCTCCATCAGCTATGTGACGCCCAGTGAGATCACCGAGGGAACGGCGCGGCTCGCACGCTTCATCGAGGCGGCGAGCGCACCCTCCTGAAAGCTTTCACCGCTTCACCGCTTCACCGCTTCACCCGTTTCATTCGCGCCCGGCGGGTGCCCAAGAGAAGGGCGACCGAAGTGATCAGTGTCCGTGGCATACAGCGGCCGCGCACCAAACGACGTATGTGGGGATGGACCTTCCGATGACCGTCAGCGTAGACAGGCCGCAAGGCATGGACAGCGCGGAATCCGTGGCGCTGCTGGACCCGGCGCCGCTCGGCGCCGCGGCCCCGGCGATCGGCGTCCGCGAACCGAGGGCGGTGCTGGCCCGGCCCCGGATCGTCGGGGTGGGCACGGCGACCAGCCCCACCTCCTACACCCAGGAAGAGGTGCTCGAAGCCTTCGGGATCACCGATCCCCGCATCCGCTCCGTCTTCCTCAACAGCGCGATCGAACGGCGCAACCTCAGCCTCCCCGACCCGGACGACGACGGTGTGCGGCCCGTGGAACCGCAGGGCGACCTGCTCGACAAGCACAAGCGCATGGCCGTCGACATGGGTGCCGAGGCGCTGCTGAACTGCCTGCGCCGGGCGGGCGCCGACCTGTCCGACCTGCGCCATCTGTGCTGTGTGACCTCCACCGGCTTCCTCACCCCCGGCATCAGCGCGCTCCTCATCCGCGAACTGGGCATCGACCGGCACTGCAGCCGCTCCGACATCGTCGGCATGGGCTGCAACGCGGGCCTCAACGCCCTGAACGTGGTGGCGGGCTGGTCCGCGGCGAACCCGGGCGACCTCGCCGTCGTCCTGTGCGTGGAGGCGTGCTCCGCGGCGTACGCGATGGACTCCACGATGCGGACCGCCGTCGTCAACAGCCTGTTCGGGGACGGCGCCGGCGCCGTGGCGCTGCTGACGGACCCTACGGAGATCCCGCTGACCCTGGCCGGACCGCCGGCCGGCGAGCCCGCAGCGGCCGCTTCCGGCGGCCCCGGCATCCTCAAGTTCGCGAGCTGCATCATCCCCGACGCGGTCGACGCCATGCGCTACGAGTGGGACCGCGACCTGGGGCGGTTCAGCTTCTACCTCGATCCGCTGATCCCCTACGTGGTCGGCGCGCACGCGGAGATCGTCGTCGACCGGCTGCTCTCGGGGACGGGACTGCGCCGGAGCGACATCGGCCACTGGCTCGTCCACTCGGGCGGCAAGAAGGTCGTCGACGCCGTCGTCGTCAACCTCGGGCTGACCCGCCACGCCGTGCGGCACACCACCGGCGTGCTGCGCGACCACGGCAATGTCTCCAGCGGCTCGTTCCTCTTCTCCTACGAACGGCTCCACGACGAAGGCGTCGCGGCGCCTGGCGACTACGGCGTGCTCATGACCATGGGGCCCGGCTCCACGCTAGAGACGGCGCTGATCCGATGGTGAACCCGGAGGGTGCGATGGACCACACGCTCATGGTGGAGATCGACGGCGCGGAGCCGCTGTCGACCGCGTCGGTCAAGGCCCTGGCGGGCCTCTGCGACCGGGCCGAGGACCGGGGCGGCTCCGGCGTCGTCATCGTGCAGGTCACCGGGGCTCCGGCGGGGGACTGGAGCAGCGGCCTGGACGTCATGCTCGTCAGCAAGTGGGAACGCGCCGTGCGCAGGCTGGAGCGGCTCCCGATGGCGACGCTCGCCCTCGCCCACGGGGAGTGCGGCGGGGCGGCCCTCGACGCGTTCCTCGCGGCCGACATCCGGGTGGCCGCCCTCGACACCCGGCTCCTGGTGCACGGCGACGGCTCGGCCACCTGGCCCGGCATGGCCGGCTTCCGGCTCGTACAGCTGGCGGGCGCCGCCCGGACCCGCAGGGCCGTCCTGTTCGGCCTGCCGATCGACGCGCCCGAGGCCCGCACGCTCGGCATCGTCGACGGGCTCGTCGACGACCCCGAACAGGCGGTCGCGGCGGCCGCCGGGCTGGTCAGCGGCCTCTCGGGGAAGGATCTCGCGATCCGCCGGCAGCTCCTGCTCGACGCCAGGACGATGAGTTTCGAGGACGCGCTCGGCCCGCACCTGGCCGCCTGCGACCGCGTGCTGCGCAGCGCCGCGCGGGAGGCTTCATGACCATCGTCCGGCCTTCCACGGCGACTGCCGGCGGCGTCTGGCCGAGCCTGTACGAGGCCGCGGCCCGCGCCGAGGAGCTGCTGGCTGCGCTGCCGGAGCCCGGCTCCCGCTCGCCCGAGCAGCGGGCCGCGGCCGCCGCGGCGAAGGACGCGGCCCGCGCCGAGCGGGTCCGCTTCCTGGAGACGCACGCCGACGACGTGTACGACCGGCTCACCGCGGGCCGCACCGTCGGGCTGCGCCTCGCCGAACTGGTCGAGGCCGCCGCCGTCGAATTCCCCTCCCTCGTCCCCTCGGCCGACCGGCTCGCCGACGACCGGAAGCGGCGCCAGGCGGACAAGGAGGGGCACGAGATCGATCAGGGCATCTTCCTGCGGGCGGTCCTGGGCTCCCCGGTCGCGGGCCCGCATCTGCTCGACACCATGCTGCTGCCGACGCCGCGCGCCCTGGAACTGCTGCCCGCCTTCCGCCGTACCGGCGAGGCGCGGACGCGGTCGGTGACCGTACAACGACTGGACGGCGCCGCCTACCTGACGATGTGTCGGGACGACTGCCTGAACGCCGAGGACGTCGAACAGGTCGACGACATGGAGATCGCCGTCGACCTCGCGCTCCTCGACCCGGAGGTGCGCGTGGGGGTGGTGCGCGGCGGCGAGATGACCCACCCCCGCTACCGCGGCAAACGGGTCTTCAGCGCGGGCATCAACCTCAAGAGCCTGCACGCGGGCGACATTTCGCTGGTCGACTTCCTGCTCCGCCGCGAACTGGGCTACCTCCACAAGCTCGTGCGGGGAGTGCGCGCCGACGGCGGCGGGGCGTGGCACGCGCGTACGGTCGAGAAGCCCTGGATCGGCGCCGTCGACACCTTCGCCATCGGCGGGGGCATGCAGCTCCTCCTCGTCCTCGACCACGTGGTGGCCGCCGCCGACGCCTATTTCTCGCTGCCCGCCGCCCGCGAGGGCATCGTGCCGGGCGCCGGCAACTTCCGGCTCGGCCGGCACACGGGACCGCGCGTCTCCCGGCAGGTCATCCTCCAGGGACGGCGGCTGTGGGCGAGCGAACCCGACGCCCGGCTGGTGGCCGACGAGGTCGTGGAGCCGGAGGAGATGGACGCGGCCGTCGCCAGAGGCGTCGAGCGGCTGAGCGCTCCGGCGGTCGTCGCCAACCGTCGAATGCTGAACCTCGCGGAGGAGTCGCCGGACGAATTCCGGCGCTACATGGCCGAGTTCGCCCTCCAGCAGGCCCTGCGACTCTACGACGAGGACGTCATCGCGAAGGTCGGCCGGTTCGCGGGGCGCCGATGACGGCCGGGGCCGCCGACGGGGCGCACCGCGCGTACGGGGGTACGGGCTCGTACGGGCAGGCCCCGCCCCCGCGTCCGTACGGCCCCTGCGGCCCCCGCCCGCGACACGACGACAGCTGAAAGGAGAATCCCGTGCCGGTGGCGACGATCAACGGAACCACCCTCGGCTATGACGTGTACGGCGCCGGGCAACCGGTCGTGCTGGTCACCGGGACCGCGGCCCCCGGCCGCGTCTGGCGTTCGCACCAGGTGCCCGCGCTGCGAGCGGCCGGGTACCGGGCGATCACGCTCGACAACCGGGGCATTCCGCCGAGCGGCCCGTGCGCGGAGGGCACCACCCTCGACGACATGGCGGCGGACGTGGCCGGTCTCATCGACCACCTCGGCGTCGGCCCGTGCCGCGTCGTCGGGTTCTCGCTGGGCGCGGTCATCGTGCAGGAACTGCTCCTCGCCCGGCCCGAACTCATCGACCGGGCCGTGCTGATGGCGACCTGCGGCAGGGCCGATGTGCTGGTCTCCGCCATGGCCGCCGCCGATATCGAGCTCTGCGACAGCGACGTCAAGATCCCGCCCCGCTACGCGGCCTATGTGCAGGCGATCCAGAACCTCTCGCCCGCGACGCTCAACGACGAGCGGCAGCTCCAGAGCTGGCTGGACATCTTCGAGATGTCCGCGGTCGACCCCTCCGAGGTCCGCCACCAGCTCAGCCTCCAGGCGATCCCGGACCGGCTGCCGGCGTACCGGCGCGTCCGGCGCCCCTGCCTGGTCATCTCCTTCCGCGACGACCTGGTCGTCCGCCCGCATCTCGGGCGCGAGGTCGCCGAGTCCATCCCCGGGTGCGCGTACACGGAGATATCCGGGTGCGGCCACTACGGATATCTGGAAAGGCCGGAGGCGGTGAACTCCGCGATCGTCGACTTCCTCGCCGCCCGGCGGCCATGACAGCTACCGGCCCGGGGACGGAACCGGCGCCGGACACGGAAAGCGGACCGGACGCCAAGACGCCGGCCGCGTCGGCCTCACGGTCCCACCGGCCCGGCCGGCCCAAACCCTGACGACGAGACAGAGGTGGTACCTGTGGCCATGATGGGTGGCCCCGGACCGGTAATCATTCAGGGGGACGCGCCGGATCCCTCCATCATCAAGCAGCGGATCACGCCCGGCACGGCGAAGCGGATCCTCCCGTACCTCGGGAGGCACCGCCGCAGCATCGTCTTTCTTCTGATCATCACGACGTTGAACGCCGCCAGCGTGGTGGCGCCGCCCGTCCTGCTCAAATACCTCATCGACAACGGCGTCGCCGGCGACAACATGTCGGTCGTCGTGTGGTGCGCCCTCGCGGTCGCCGCGCTGGCGCTGCTGGCGGGCGGGCTCGGTTTCGCCGAGGCGTGGTTCTCGGCGCGGGTCAGCGAGGGGCTCATCTACGATCTGCGCACCAAGGTCTTCGACCATGTGCAGCGCCAGCCCCTCGCGTTCTTCACGCGGGCGCAGACCGGCGCGCTCGTCAGCAGGCTGAACACCGATGTGGTCGGCGCCCAGCAGGCCGTCACCCAGCTCCTGTCGACGGTGTTCTCCGCCGGGCTCACCCTGGTGTTCGTGCTGATCACCATGGTGTACCTGTCCTGGGTGATCACCCTGCTGTCCCTGGCGCTGATCCCGTTCTTCATCCTGCCCGGCCGGCTCATCGGACGCCGGCTGCAGCGGCTCGTACGGCAGCACATGCAGATCAACGCCGAGATGGGCGCCACGATGCAGGAGCGGTTCAACGTGACCGGCGCGCTGCTGGTCAAGCTCTACGGTCACCCGGAGCGGGAGAACGCCCAGTTCTCGCGGCTGGCCGGCCGGGGGCGGGAGATCGGCGTGCGGCACTCCGTCGCGATGAAGCTGCTCTTCCTCACGACGCTGCTCGTGGGCTCCCTGGCCACCGCCGCGGTGTACGGCATCGGCGGCGGCCTCGTCGTCAACGGCGCCTTCCAGCTCGGTTCGCTGGTGGCCCTCGCCGCGCTGCTGACCCGGCTGATGGCCCCCGTCGGGCAGCTCTCCAACGCGCAGACGGACGTCCTGACCGCGCTCGTCAGCTTCGACCGGCTCTTCGAGGTCCTCGACCTCAAGCCGCTGATCGCGGAGAAGCCGGACGCGAAGGAGCTGCCCGCCGTCTCCGCCGGGAGCGGCTCGGCGCCGGACATCGAGTTCGACCATGTGTCGTTCCGCTATCCGAAGGCGTCCGAGGTCTCGCTGGCCTCGCTGGAGTCCGTCGCCCAGCCCATGCAGGAGCGCACCGACGACGCGTGGACGCTGCGCGACGTGTCGTTCACCGCGCCGGCCGGGAAGCTCACCGCGCTGGTGGGCCCCTCGGGCGCGGGCAAGACGACCAGCACCCACCTGGTGCCGCGGCTCTACGACCCGGTGGAGGGCGCCGTCCGCATCGGCGGGCACGACCTCCGCGATGTGACCCTCCGCTCGCTGAACGACACGATCGGCATGGTCACCCAGGACGCGCACCTCTTCCACACGACGATCCGCGCGAACCTGACCTACTCCCGGCCGGACGCCACCGACCAGGAGCTGACCGAGGCGTGCAAGGCCGCGCAGATCTGGGACCTGATCCAGTCGCTGCCCGACGGCCTCGACACCATGGTCGGCGACCGCGGCTACCGGCTCTCCGGCGGCGAGAAGCAGCGCATCGCCATGGCGCGGCTGCTGCTCAAGGCCCCGCCGATCGTGGTCCTGGACGAGGCCACCGCGCACCTCGACTCGGAGTCGGAGGCGGCCCTTCAGCGGGCCCTGAAGAACGCGCTGGCGGGCCGCACCTCACTGGTGATCGCCCACCGGCTGTCCACCATCCGCGACGCCGACCAGATCCTCGTCATCGACAAGGGGCGGGTACGGGAGCGCGGCACCCACGAGGAGCTGCTGGAGCTGGGCGGGCTCTACGCGGAGCTGTACCGCACGCAGTTCTCCCGGCAGTCGCGGCACGCCGACGGCGTACCGGCGGCGGAGCACTCCGACGACGCGCCGGTACTTGAGGCGGCCCCGCAGCCGCCGCACGAGCCGGTCGGCCGGTGAGGGGATCGTTCTTTCTCGGATCCGTACCGGCCTTCCCGGTGTGGTGCCCGGCGCTCAGTCCGTCAGCAGCCGCGAGCACAGCAGCTCGCGGGTGTGCGAGGAGAGGCCCAGCCCCTCTTCGAGATAGCGGTCGGTGGTGCCCCAGCGCTCCTCGATCGTCTCGAAGGCGGCGGCCAGATACTCGGCCCGCGCGTCGAAGAGCGGCGCGAGCAGCTCCATGACCTCGGGGGACAGCGCGGCGGCCGAGTTGTCGCCGCGCCGGATCTTGTAGCGGCGGTGCGGGGCGCTGGACTCCAGATAGTCGGCGAGGATCGCGTCGTGCCCCACGCCCACGGCGAGCAGGGTGACCGCGATCGACAGCCCCGCGCGGTCCTTCCCGGCGGCGCAGTGCATCAGCGCGGGCACGCTGTCCTCGGCGAGGGTGTGCAGCACCCGGCTGTGCTCGGCGGTGCGCTCCGTGATGATGGAGCGGTACGAGCTGGACATCCGGCCGACGGCCTGGCCCTCGCCGAGCACGACGCGCAGCTCGTCGAGGTGGCCGTCGCGGACCATCGCCCAGAACTCCTTGCCGTCGGCCGGGTCGCTGAGCGGTATGTTCACGTTCCTGACGCCGGTGAGCGCGACGTCGGGGCCTTCGATCCGGATGTCGGAGGAATTGCGGAAGTCGAAGATCGTGTGCAGGCCGAGCGACCCGAGGTAGCGGGCGTCGTCCTCCGTCGCGTGCGCGAGGTGACCGCTGCGGAACAGGACGCCGTGTCGCACGCGCCGTCCGTCGAGGGCGGGCAGCCCGCCCACGTCCCGGAAGTTGCGGACGCCGGCCAGCTCCGGCTCGGTCGACGGGATCTGCGGCGACTGTTGCGTCACGGGCGCTCCTCGGTTCCGTCCGTCGACGCGGCTCGTCGACGAGGCAGCTGAATCGACCATACGACATGCGTTCCAGGGGCAATCAGTTCGGCTTCGCGCCGCACCGGCATTGCCTCCGGACCGCTTTCGACCCGATGATGTTCGGACCTGTCGGCATTGGGGTGCTCAATTGGGGGCTCAGTGATCGAGGTCGGCGGAAACGGTCGGATATGGCTCCTGACCGGCGTCCGGAGCGGCTACGCACTGCACCTCACGGACGACGACGAGCTGCTGCACCTCCACTGGGGGCCGCGGATCACGGTCGAGGACGCCGAGGCCCTCGCCGCAGAGAAGATCCCCGCCGCGCGCGGATTCGAATCACCGCTCGACGGGCGCGAGGAATACCCGGTGGAGGGGGGTCCGCGCTTCGCGCGCCCCGCCCTGTCCGTACGCGCCGACGGCGTGCGCGGCACCGAGTGGTCCTTCGGCAGAGGGGAGACCGACGCCGATGAACTGCGGCTCCGCTTCCACGACCGGCTGCACCATCTCGCCCTCACCCTTCACTACCGGGTGCGCGCCGGCTCGGACGTCGTCGAGCGCTGGGCCACCCTCACCCACGCCCGTACCCGTGCGGACGACGGCGTACCCCTGGAGCTGCTGCGCGCCGACTCCGCCGCCTGGTCGCTGCCCGCGCGCGACGCCTGGCGCCTGTCCCACCTGCACGGCCGCTGGGGCGCCGAGAGCCGCCTGGTCCGCGGCCCCCTCACCCCGGGCGAGCAGCTGATCGGCAGCCGTCGCGGCCACACCGGCCACGCCCACCTGCCCTGGATCGCCCTCGACGCGGGCGACGCGGGGGAGGAGAGCGGCGAGGTGTACGGATGCGCGCTCGGCTGGTCCGGGTCCTGGCGGATCGCGGTGCAGCTGCTGCTCGACGGAGCGGTGCAGGCTGTCGGCGGCGCCGGACACGACGACTCCGGCCTGCTGCGGCTCGCGCCCGGCGACTCCTGGACCACCCCCGTCTTCGCCGGGCTGTGGACCGACGGCGGCTTCGGCGCCGCCAGCCGCGCCTGGCACGCCTGGCAGCGGAGACACGTCATCCCGGCCGCCGACCGGCCGCGGCCGGTCCTCTACAACTCCTGGGAGACCACCGGATTCGACGTCGGCGAGGAACAACAGCGCGAACTCGCCCGCCGCGCGGCCGGGTTGGGCGTCGAGCTGTTCGTCGTGGACGACGGCTGGTTCGGGGCGCGCACCCACGACGCGGCCGGGCTCGGCGACTGGACCCCCAACCCCGACCGGTTCCCCGGCGGGTTGAAGCCGCTCGCCGACGAAGTGCACCGCCTCGGCATGGAGTTCGGCGTCTGGGTCGAACCGGAGATGGTCAACCCCGACAGCGACCTCTACCGCGCGCACCCCGACTGGGTGCAGCACCACGAAGGCCGCCGGCGCACCGAATTCCGCCATCAGCTCGTGCTCAACCTCGCCCGCGACGACGTGCGCGCGTATCTGTGGGAGCGGCTCGACGGCCTGCTGCGCGGCGCGCCCGTCGACTATCTGAAGTGGGACTTCAACCGCTCCTTCACGGACGCCGGCTGGCCCGGCGACCCGTACCCGCAGCGGCTGTGGGCCGAACACGTCGAGGGCCTGTACGGGCTCCTGGACCGGCTCCGCGCCGCCCACCCGCACGTGGCGCTCGAAGCCTGCTCGGGAGGCGGCGGGCGGGTCGACCTGGCGATGGCGGCCCGTACGGACCAGATGTGGACTTCCGACAACACCGACCCCGTCGACCGGCTCGCCATCCAGCATGGATTCAGTCAGTTCCACCCGGTCCGGATCATGGCCGCCTGGGTCACCGACAGCCCCAACGATCAGATGAACGGGCGCGTCAGCCCGCTCGGCTTCCGCTTCGTGAGCGCCATGGCGGGCGTGCTGGGCGTCGGCGGCGACGTGGCGCGGTGGAGCGCCGCGGAGCTGGACGAGGCCCGGAAGTGGATCGAACTGTACAAACGGATCCGCCCGCTGGTGCAGGGCGGCGACCTCTACCGGCTCCGGCCGCCCGGCGACGGTCTCGCCGCCGTCCAGTACGTACGCGGCGACGAGAGCGTCGTTCTCGCCTGGCTGCCCGCCCAGCGCTACGGAGAGCGGCCGCCGCCGCTGCGGCTGCGCGGGCTCGACCCGGCGGCCCGCTACGCGGATCCGGACCGCGGCGAGACGCACCGCGGAGCGGTCCTCATCCATCGCGGCCTGCGCACACGGCTGAGCGGTGACCTGGCCGCCGCCGTATTCCACCTTCGCCGCATTGATGGAGAATGATCGAGGTGGGATACATCACTGCACGTCAACCCCTGGTTACGGTGGCGTAGGTCACTGCTTGGGGTGAAAGATGGGGAGTCGTGGCAGAGGATTCGAAGACATTCAACAGTGACCCGATCGGGTCGTACGCGGCTGTCGGCGACAGCTTCACCGAGGGCGTCGGCGACCCCGGTCCCGACGACACCTTCGTCGGGTGGGCGGACCGGCTCGCCGTGCTCCTCTCCGACCGGCGCGCGGACTCGCAGGCCGAGGAGGGCGCCGAGGCCCCCGCGGGCTTCCGCTACGCGAACCTCGCGGTCCGCGGCCGGCTCCTCGACCAGATCGTGGCCGAGCAGGTGCCGCGCGCCATGGAGCTCGGGCCCGACCTGGTGACCTTCTGCGCAGGCGGCAACGACATCCTGCGCCCCGGCACCGACCCCGACGACGTCGCCGCGCGCTATGAGGCGGCCGTCGCCGACCTCACGTCCTCCGTCGGCACCGTGCTGCTGTGCACGGGCTTCGACACGCGCGGCATCCCCGTGCTGCGGCACCTGCGCGGCAAGATCGCGACGTACACCGCGCACGTACGGGCCATCGCCGACCGGCACGACTGCCCGGTGCTCGACCT
Source organism: Streptomyces sp. NPDC050617 (assembly GCF_040654795.1). Taxonomy (NCBI): domain Bacteria; kingdom Bacillati; phylum Actinomycetota; class Actinomycetes; order Kitasatosporales; family Streptomycetaceae; genus Streptomyces; species Streptomyces sp. NPDC050617. The sequence goes on from NZ_JBFAIS010000013.1 coordinate 51,761, forward strand.
GTGGTCGCTGCGCTCGGTGCAGGACCGCCGCGCCTGGAGCGACGACCGGCTGCACCTGTCCCCCGACGGGCACACCCGCGTCGCGCTGCGCGCCGCGCAGGTGCTCGGCCTGGACGTGCCCGCCGACCCCGACCAGGCATGGCCGTCGGAGGACCAGCGCTCGCCCGCCGAGGTGCGCCGTGACAACATCCACTGGGCGCGCGAGTACCTGGTGCCGTGGATCGGCCGCCGGCTGCGCGGGGAGTCCTCGGGCGACCACGTCGAGCCCAAGCGCCCCGACCTGCTGCCGCTCTGACCTGCGGATTTCGCCCGTCGCGCCGCTGAGCGCGCGGGCGTCGTCAGGGTCTGTCCGGCTTATCGGGCCGGACGGACCCGAGCGCCGCGACAGGCTCCGGGCGCGAGCGCGGATCCTTCGGCGCCCTCAGCACCCCGGGCGCGCGCCCGCCAGAACAGCCCACACGACGCGTCCCCGGCCGATCTCGCCGGGGCGTACGCCCCACGCGTCCGACACGGCGCCGACCAGCAGCAGGCCGCGCCCGCTCTCCTCGTCCGCGCCGCTGAGCCTGGCTCGCGGCTGATCCGGACCGTAACCCTGGTCGGCGATCTCGACGTGCAGGCGGTCGCCGGTGACGTGCAGCCGGCAGCTCACCTTGTCGCTGTCGGTGTGCCGCACGGCATTGGTGAAGAGCTCGGAGACCACCAATTCGGCGTCCTCGCACACCACTTGCGCCACGCCCCACTCGCCGAGCCGCGCGAGAACTCGTCTTCGCGCTTCGGCCACCGAGGTGTTCCGGGCCGGCAGGTGGAACGCGTCCTGCAGGTGCTGGACGGACGAACCGCCTCGGCGCCTTAACGAGACTGCGTCATAGGAGTAGGCCACGCGTCAACTATGTGCGATGTGAGTCACGTGTGGCAAGGTTCAATCTGTAAATTGCAGAATCGCAAGCACAGTCTGTTAGCTCAACCAGCTGCGTGACACACTGCTAGGCATATGACATCAGTTGGAGGGGATGGACAGTGGCGGACGCACGGCCGGTAGGCGCTCCGACCGTCCTTCGGGTAGTGCTGGGCAAGCGATTGCAGGACCTGCGCGAGAAGGCCGGGCTCAGCTACGAACAGGCGGGCAAGGCTCTCGACGTCACGCACGCGACCGTCCGCCGGATGGAGAAGGCCGAGGTCGGGCTCAAGATCCCGTACATCGAGAAGCTCCTCGGCATCTACGGCATAGTCGACTCCGACGAGATCGAGAACTTCGTCGCGCTGGCCCGCGAGGCCAACCAGCCCGGCTGGTGGCACCGGTTCCGCGACGTGCTCCCCGACTGGTTCAGCGCCTTCGTCAGCCTGGAGGGCGAGGCCAACCTCATCCGCGCGTACGAACCGCACTACGTACCCGGACTGCTGCAGACCGAGGGCTACGCCCGCGCGGTGCTGCGCGCCGGGATGCCGCACGCCGCCGAGGCCGACATCGACCGCGGCGTCGCCGTCCGCATGGAGCGCCAGTCGCTCCTCACCCGCGAGAACGCGCCCCTGCTCTGGGTCGTCATGGACGAGACCGTCCTGCGCCGGCGCATCGCCGGCCCCGAGGTCATGCGCGAGCAGATCGACCGGCTCATCGAGGCCACCGCCATGCCCAACGTACGGCTCCAGGTCATCCCGTTCGCGGCCGGACCGCACCCGGCGATGTACGGGCCGTTCCACATCTTCCGGTTCCCCATCCAGGAACTGCCGGACATCGCCTACGCCGAGAACCTCGTCGGGGCCGTCTATTTCGACCAGCGCGACGACGTCTCCACCCTGCTGGAGGCGCTCGACCGCATGTGCGCGCAGGCCGCGCCGGCACACACCACCGAGGCCTACCTGGGTGGCATTCGTAAGGAGATCTGAACCATGGGTCGCATATACAACGGCATGCCCGCCAAGGACCTCGGAAGCGAGGGCTGGCACAAGCCGTGGAGCGGCGGCAACGGCGGCAGCTGTGTCGAGGCCATGCGGCTGCGCGACGGCAGGGTGGCCCTGCGTCAGTCGACGGACCCCGACGGGCCCGCGCTGATCTACACCCACCACGAGATCCAGACATTCATCCAGGGCGCGAAGGCCGGCGAGGCCGACTTCCTGCTCGTGGTGCCGAGCATGAGCGGCGAGTGAGGGAGAGCACGTGAGCGAGCGCGGTTTCTCGGCCGAGGAGCTGGACACCAGCAGACCTCACCCGGCCCGGATGTACGACTACTACCTCGGCGGCTGGGACAACTACCAGGTGGACCGCGAGGCCGCCGAACAGGTCATCAAGATCATCCCGGATGCCCGGCCCAGCGCCCGCGCCAACCGGGCGTTCCTGCGCCGCGCCGTGCGGGAGGTCGTACGCGGCGGCATCCGGCAGATCATCGACATCGGCACCGGCATCCCCACCTCGCCCAACACCCACGAGGTGGCCCGCGAGGAGGCACCCGACGTCCGGGTCGCCTACGTGGACAACGACCCGATCGTCTCCGTCCACGCGGGCGCGAAGCTCACCAACGCGGGCAACGCGGGCTTCGTGCTCGCCGACGTCCGCGAGCCGGAGACGATCCTCGAACACCCCGTCATCCGGCGGCTCATCGACTTCGACGAACCGGTGGCCCTGCTGCTGGTCGCCGTCCTGCACTTCGTCACGGACGCGGAGGACCCGGCGGGCATCGTCGCCACCCTCGGCGAGGCGCTGCCCGACGGCAGCTATCTCGTCCTCACCCACGGGACCGGTGACTTCCACCCCCATGTGGAGGGCGACGCCGCCGACGCGTACAAGAACGCCACCGCCTCGCTGACCGTGCGCGACTTCGAGGGCATCATGCCGTTCTTCGACGGGTTCGACCTCCTCGACCCCGGCCTCGTCCAGGCGCCGCTGTGGCGGCCGGACGGCGCGCCGCCCACCGTCGAGGAGCTCTCCCGCGTCGCCTTCTACGGAGGTGTGGGCCGCAAGGGCTGACCAGCCGGCGCCGCCGCCGGCACGCGCTCCAGCACACCGCCCGCGAACACGTCGTACAGCGGCAGCGACTCCAGGTGCACATAGCCGATATGGCAGTCGCAGACGGCGAGCGGGCAGGGGCGCGGGCGCAGCGCCGCGCGGTACGAGCCGTCGTAGAGGTTGCCCAGCTCGGCACGGACGAAATGGCAGCGGCGCACCGTGCCGTCGCCGTCCACCGAGACGACCGACTCGCCCGTACGGCACGGCAGTCCGCGGCTCGTGTGCGGATGGCGGCTGTACGGGAAGAGCGGGTCGAGGGCCGTCCACAGCCCGGCCTCCGCGTCGGTGTAGGCGCGGCCCTCGGCGGCGTTGACCCACAGATAGACATGGCCGGGGAGGTCGGCGCGCAGCCTGCGGGCCTCCTCCAGATGCTCGGGGAGGCCGACCACCCCGACGCTGAAGCGCACGCCGAGCGCCGCCAACTCCCGCGTCCGGTCCAGGAACCGCCCGTACGGAGTCTGGCCCGGGTGGTACGTGCACCACAGCGCGACGGTGTCCGTGTCCGCGTCGGCGAGCCATGCGGTGCGGCAGCTGAGGTTGGTCTGGATCGCCACCCTGCGCACGTGCGGCAGGCGGCTCAACTCGACCAGCGCGCGCCGGTACCAGGACCGGACCAGGCCCTCGCCCCAGGGCGTGAAGAGCACCGACAACCGGTCTTCGCGCTGCTCGCCGGCCCAGCCGGTGAAGCGCTCCAGCGCGGCGCGGTCGGCCCTGAGCGCGGCCGTGCTGTCGCGGCGCTTGGCGAAGGGGCAGTACGGGCAGTCGTAGTCGCACGAGGCGAGCGGCCCCCGGTACAGGAGCGTCAAGTCCCGCCCGCCGACCGGCGGATGAAGGCTGGTCATGTGACGCCCGCTCACTTGAGGTCGTAGTCGGCCATCGCGGCGCGCACCGCGGGCGAGAACAGCTCGGGGCCCAGCGCGTCCGAGTGCGCCAGCCCCTCCGGCGAGAGCCGCAGCCGGTCCGGGGCGGCCGACTCGTCGAGCCAGCCGCGCGCGGCGAACCGCGCCAGCTCGGCGGGGAAGTCCGCGCCCGCGTCCGTCCCGAAGCGGGCGCGGTAGTCGGCGAGGGACGCGCCCTCGGCCTGGAGCAGCGACTGCAGGAGGTGGCGTCGGCGCGGCTCGTCGCCGGACATCCGGTGGCCGACCTCGGCGCGGCCGAACTCCTCGGCGGGCCGCGCGACATAGTCGTCGATGATCGAGCGGATCTGCCGCATGTCCACGGCGTAGTCGAAGGAGTAGTGGACGGACGAGGTGTAGGAGCGGGCCCCGCAGCCGAGACCGACCATGCCGTCGGTCTGGCAGGCGTAGTCGTCCTCCCGGCTCGGCCCGCTCTCGTTCCCCGGCGCGTCCGCGCGCCGGAACATCCGCATCGAGACCTGCTCGTACCCCTCGCCGAGCAGCTGGTCGCGGCCCTGCCGGTACAGCCGCAGCCGCTGCTCGTCCCACCGCGCGTCCGCCGCGGCCCCGGCGTCCCCCTGGCGGCCCAGACCGGTCAGCGGACGCACGTACAGCGGGTACAGATACAGCTCCTCGGGGCGCCAGGCGAGGGCGGCGTCCAGCGAGCGCCGCCAGCTGTCCGCGGTCTGCCCGTCGATGCCGTAGATCAGATCGATGTTCAGGACGGGGATGCCGGCCTCCCGGACGCGGCCGAGCGCCGCCTCCACGTCGGCGCGGCGCTGCGGGCGCACCGCCGCCCGCGCCTCGGAGTCCACGAAGCTCTGCACCCCGAGGCTCAGCCGGGTGGCGCCGCGCTCGGCGAGCACCGCGAGCCGGTCGGCGGTCGCGGTCGCCGGGGACGCCTCCACCGACAGCGGCGCCGCCCGCAGGTCCGCGCCCATGCGCAGCTCGGCTATGTCGCACAGCCGCGTCAGCTCGGCGGCGGTGAGGAAGGTGGGGGTGCCGCCGCCGAACGCCGCGGCGGCGAACCGCGCCCCGCCGTCCAGCGCCGCGCGCACCGCGCCCGCCTGCCGCTCCAGGGCGTCGAGATAGGCGGTGGTCAGGCCGCCCGGGGCGCCGATGCGCGTGAAGAGATTGCAGAAGCCGCAGCGCACCTCGCAGAACGGTATGTGCAGATAGAGGGAGAGGGCCCGCTGGTCCTCGCCCGCCCACAGCTCGCCGAGCGCGGGCCGGGGGCGCAGCGGCCGGTAGGCGGTCTTGTGCGGGTACGCGTAGACGTAGCTCTGGTACGGGCGTACGGGCGCGGCCGCGACGGCCGTGGCGGCCGCGGTCTCCATCGTGCTCATCGGGCCTCTTCGGGGATGGGGGGTTCGAGGAAGAAGTGGGCGTAGGGGACGGTCCAGACGGCCTCGTGGCCGAGCCGGTGGCCCGTGTATCCGCCGTCCCCGTACGCGGTGCCGTGGTCGGAGCAGACGATCGCGAAGCATCGCCGGCGGCTGCTCGCGGCGGCGAAGAGACGCCCGATGTGCCGGTCGACGTACTCCAGCGCGGCGGCGTGCGTCGCGCGCGAGTCGCCCGCCTCGTGGGTCGCGCCGGGCGTGTGGAACCAGTTCGGCTGGTGCAGCGCCGACACGTTCACGAAGAGGAACAGCCGCCGCGCGGCGGGGAGTCCGGCCACGACCCGCTCGGCGCACTCGACCTGCGCCTCGAACGAACGGGGGGAGGGGACCCCGAACTCCGGCTCCCAGTGGCTCTCCTGGAACAGCCCCGGCAGCACCCCGCCGAGCGCCCCCTGCTTGTTGAAGAAGCCGACGCCGCCCACGCACACCGTGCGGTACCCGGCCGCCGCCAGGCCGGACACCAGGTCCGGGGTGTCGAAGACGTACGTGGCCGGGGCCGTGGACTCGCTGCCCGCGAACCGGGCGGCGAACAGCCGCTCATGCGGTCCGGGCGCGGCCGGGGTCGGCAGGAACCCCGCGAACATCGCCTGGTGCGAGGCGTACGTGAAGTTCCCCGGGGCGTGCCGCTCCTCCCAGCGCCCGCCCGGCAGGTGGCGGGCGAGGTGCGGTATCCGCCCGTCGGCCGCCAGCTCGGCGGCCACGTCGTAGCGCAGCGTGTCGAGCGTCACGAACAGCAGGTCGTGGCTGCCCACGACCTCGTTCATGTCGGGGTTCACGGGCAGCGCCGGACCGGGCGCGCCGGTTTCAGGGGCGGGCGCCCGGTTCGGCGGGGAGGCTGACGGCGGCGTGGGCATGGTGCTCCTGGTGCGGATTGTGCTGGATGTGCTGAGTCGGCTCGGCGTGCGGGGCCGGGCCGGGGCGCTCGGCGCATGAGTCGAGGCCCGTGGCTGATGGCGCGTCAATTGATGGGCCGTCAACTGAGAGCCCGTCAACTATGGGGCTGTGGAGGCCCATCACCGCGGCGACCTGTGCGCCGTACGTGTCCAGGGACTCGGCGCCGCTCCCCGCGAGGCCGTTCAGCCCCGGCAGCAGATCGCCGAAGGCGTTGACCTCGCCCACCGCGAACCGCCGCCAGCCGCTGCCGGGCAGCAGATCCACGCCGACGCACAGCGTGCCGGGGAAGCAGGCCGCCGCCCGCTCGCAGACGCCGAGTACCTCGGGCCAGTCGGCGCCCGCCGCCTCGGCGGCGGCGCGGGCGGCGGCCAGATCGCCGCGCGCCCCGCCGAGATGGAGGTTGGTCATGGGGGACCGGCTGGTCCGCACCACCGCGTGGGTGGCGCGCCCGCCGACCACGACCACCCGCAGATCCGCCGCGCGCCCGCGCTGGGACGCCTTCGGCAGCCAGCGCTCGATGTGCAGGCCGTCCGGCGCCAGGGCGTCGACCACCGCGGCGACCTCGGCCTCGGTGCCGTAGCGGCGCACCCGCAGGGAGTTGTAGAGCCGGCCGTCGGGGGTGCGCTCCACCGAGGTGGTGGCGCGCACCCGGCCGGGGCCCGCCATCTCGACGGCCAGCACCCCGGACGCCGACGAACCGTGCGCCGGCTTCACGAAGGCGCGCCGCAGCCCGGCGGACGCGAGCCGGGCTCGTACGTCCGCCCAGCCCCGTACCGGCCCGGCGGCGCCGCCGGACGTCGGCGACATCGGCACCGGCACCCCCGCCGCGCTCAGCACCCCGTGGCACAGCCGCTTGTCGAAGAGGACGGCGATGTCCCGCGGAGAGCTGAGCAGCGTCGCCCCGGCCGTGTCCGCGACCGCCGCGACCCGGCGGACGGCGTCGGTGAACCGCGCGTACCACCGGGCGGTGCCTTCGAGCCGGGTCGGGTCCGAGACGCCGCGCAGCAGCCGCTCCACCTCGGCGTCCTCGCCGGGCGAGTCGATGCGCACCGTCTCGCCCGGCGCGAACCGCGCCCCCTCCCGCAGCACCTCGCGCCACGGCAGGACACGGGGCGCGGGCAGCCCCGCCGCCCGTACGGCCGCCGTGAAGAGCGCGACCCGCCGGTTGTCCGGATTGCCGACGACCGCGAAGCGGGGGAGGGGCCCGCTCATTCGGCGACGGCGGTGTAGCGCATGATCCTGCCGTCTTCCCACTCGTACTCGTCGGCGTCATCGTCCGAGAGGTCGAGCTCCACGCCGGACGGCTCCAGCGCGTCCCGCAGCCGCTGCCCCATCTCCTCCCCGATGTAGTTGTGGTGCAGGTCGAGCCACTTGAGGTGGGCGAGGGACTGGCCTTCGAGCAGCGCCAGCGCGCCCTCGTCCGTGAGCACCCCCATCGACAGGTCCAGCGACTCCAGCCGGGCGACGACGGGCGCGGCGGCGACGGCGGCGGCGATCGCGTCCTGCAGGTCGCTGTTCTGGAGCCCGAGGTGACGCAGGTTCGGCAGGCGGTCGCCGGCGAGGAGGGGCGCGAGGTCCTCGACCCGGTAGTCGCCGCCGTACTCGTCGACGCCCAGCCACATCTCCAGGTATTCCAGCGCCGGCAGATCGCTGGCGCCGACGCCGCGGACCACGTCGGCGGGGAGCCCGCCCGTCTCGAAGCTGAGCGTCCGCAGGTGCTCGTGGCGCACGGCCGGGAAGCGCAGGCCGGAGCTGCCCCGCACCCCGAACTCGCGCAGCGCGGGGTAGGCCGTGAGCACCGGCGTCACATCGGACTGCTCGATCCAGGAGATCTCCGCCTCCTCCATCTCCAGATCGCCGATGAAGACGGCCTCCAGGGCGGTCAGCCGGTCGCGCGCGGCCACCAGGCGGTCGACGACGGGGCCGGAGTCGTTGTCGTACGGCTCGCCCCACGGGCCGATGATCAGCGCCCGTACGGCCGAGGTGTCCACCGTCGCCAGAAACCGATCGAAGAGGGCCTCGAAGGGCTCCGCGTCGTCGTCCCATATCAGGGAGGCGATCCGCCACGCCACACTCGCGGCGGCGGGCAGCTCGCCCTGGTGGTCCGGCCCGGGGAAGTCGAAGGCGGGCAGACCGTGCAGCTCTTGGAGGTGTTCGACTTCGGACATGGCAGAGCTCTCCTGACGCGTACGGACGGTGCGCAACCGAGGGAACGGCGTGCGAAGAGAGTTGTACCAAGAGCCACTGACAACGGCCCCGTCAGTCCCCGTCAGCCCTGGTCGGTTGCCGTCAGCTCCCGTCGGTTCCCGTCAGTCCCCGTCGGTCCTCGTCAGTTCCCGGCGGGGCCGGTCGTGTCCGCCGGGAGCGCCGGGTTCGCGCCCGGGACGTCGCAGCTGTCCTTGAAACCCTGGCTGGTGATGCCGAACGCCGAATTCACCCGGGCCCGCAGGTTCTCCACCCCGATGACCGCGGTCAGTTCCACGAGCCGGGGCTCGTCGAGATGGCGGCGGAGCCGGTCGAACAGCGCGTCGTCGACGGTCGGCGGCGTGGACGTCATCGCCTCGGCGTACTCCATGACGTCCCGCTCCTGCGGGGTGTAGACCGCGCTGTCGCGCCAGACGGGGACATCGCGCAGCTTCCTGGGGTCCATTCCGTGCCGGAAGTTCTCCCAGTACGCGAAGTCCATGCACCACGAGCAGCCGACGTGGGCCGCCGCGGCCATCACGGCCAGCGTCTTGAGCCCCGCGTCCGTCGCGTTCCACTTGGCGACGGACTGCTCCAGGCGGCTGGTGGTGAGCAGCACCCGGGTGTTGTGCGACGCCGCCGTCACCGGGTCGATTTCCGCGCCGAACCGGCGCTTGCAGACCCATGCCACGGCTCGGTAGCTGAGCGTACGGCGCGGGTTGAGGGAGATACGGGCCATGATCCTGCCTCCGGTGAGTGGTACGGGCTGTCGTCCTCGCCCGTACGACGGACCGGCCGCCGCCCGATGTGACATCCTCGATGCGGCGGCGGGGCACAGGAGGAGCGCGGGCCCCGCCCGGGGATGCGCTCCGCCGCTACCGTGCGGCTTTCGGCAGCGGCGCGCCGTTCATCCGCGCGGCCGGCAGCAGCGCGGACCTCCGCTGCGACGACTCCTTGTCCGGGGGCTCCCAGCGCGCACGGCCGGGGTTCTCCGCCCCGGACGTCGTCCCGGACGCCTTCCCGGCCCCCGCGGCGGCGTCCGCGGGCGGCTCGGCCGGCCCGTCGGCGCGTACGGACGGCCCGCCGGATTCCTGGCGGGGCGGCGGCGCCACCGCCTGGAAGGCCACCAGCAGCCCCGAGCCCGCGGCGCCCCGCACCTGGAGGTCGTGGATCTCGACCCCGGCGGCGGCGCGCGTCAGATCGCGCAGGAGCGCGGAGACGACGCCGCGCTCGTCCACGCGCGCCCGCGCGCGCGTCGGCGAAGGAGCGGCGTCCTCGAAATCGGCGCAGGTCACTGTGGACTGCTTGCCGGTGATGTCGATGGAGAGGTGGTACTGCCGTTCCGGGCTGTGCTCCTCCATGAACCGGCAGGCACCGCCGACGGCACGGGCCAGAGCGGTGGCGAGCCCGCGGTCGGCGCCGAGGGCGGACAGGGCGCCGCGCAGCAGCTCAGCGGCGATGTCCGCGCTGCCGTCGGCCCGGCGTACGGAGACGGCCCAGCACATGGGCCGGGCGAGGAGGCGGGGGTGCGCGAGGAATGCCGACGCTGTCGGCTGCTGGTCCAATGACTTCACCTCGGCCGTGGGCGGCGGCGTCCGCAGACAGGTCAATGGCGCGCGATGCCGGGGGCCGGGGCATGCCAACCCTAGAACCGCCGGGCTCCGGCCGACAGGCGACTGTCGGACAGGTACGGGCGCGACAGGGCGGGCCATTGGACCGCGGGTCGCCCTACGGGCCGGGCCCCGCAACCCCGTGCCGTCCCCCCTCCGGCGCCCCGCGCGCCGCTCACTCCCCGACGTCCCGCCGGTTCGACAGCGCCGCCTGCGCCAAGGGGGTGAGCGCACGGACCGTCACCGGCCCCTCCTCGGCCGCCCGGTCCAGGACGAGCCAGCCCTTGTCCGCCAAGGAGCGCAACTGGCCGCGCGCCTCGTCCCCCAGCTCCTCGGCCAGCTCGTCCTCCGACGGGCTGTCGCCCGCCGCCAGCCGCTCGCCCACCCGCAGGAGAAGCGCCTCCTCCTCCCCGGTGATGTTGAAGTCCATGGGGCGACCGTAAGCGCCCGCCGCGCGCCGCGCGTGCCGGGGAGCGTCGAGGACCATGGAGGCATGACAGCCGACGGCGAGCTCTTCCCCCGACCGGTCACGGAGCCGGCCCCCGGCGCGGCCCACCTGCCGGGCTGGCTGGATCTCGACCAGCAGACGCGGCTGCTGCACGCGTGCCGCGAGTGGGCCAGGCCGCCCGCCGGGCTGCGGACGGTGACGATGCCGAACGGCGGCGAGATGTCGGTGCGCACCGTCGGGCTCGGCTGGCACTGGTTCCCCTACGGCTACGCCCGTACCGTCGTCGACGGCGACGGAGCGCCCGTCAAACCCTTCCCCGCCTGGCTGCGGGAGCTGGCGCAGCGCGCGGCGAAGGACGCCCTCGGGGCCGGCCCCGAGCCGTACGACATCGCGCTGATCAACTTCTACGGGCCCGGCGCCCGGATGGGCATGCACCGCGACAGCGACGAGAAGTCGGACGCGGCCGTCGTCTCGCTGAGCCTCGGCGACGCGTGCGTCTTCCGGTTCGGCAATACGGGCGACAAGGGGCGGCCCTGGACGGACGTGGAGCTGCGCAGCGGCGACCTCTTCGTGTTCGGCGGCCCGTCTCGGCTGGCCTACCACGGTGTGCCGCGCACCTTCCCCGCGACCGCCCCGCCCGCGCTCGGACTGACCGGACGGCTCAATATCACGTTGCGCGTCAGCGGCATGTGACCGACGCGCGAGCGCGATGTTCGCTCTCGGCTTGAACGTATCCGTCGAAGGAGCGGCCCGCGCGGAACAACCGCGCGGGTTCCGTCGGTTGAAGGTGCCGAGGCCGTCCGGGCCCGTACCACGGGGGGCGGACCCGGACGGCGGGGCGGGAGCCGCGGGACCGCCTGCCGGTCCGGAGCGGCGGCCGACCTGACGAAGATCACCTCGTGCGGGCGCGCACCGTACAGATAATGGGGTGACCTGCCCCCTCACTCTGGAGGCGCCGTGACCGGCTCCCGCCCGAAAACCTCCCCGCTCGACGCGCTGCGACCCGCCGCATTCGGGGCCGACCCGTCCGGAGAGCGGATGGCGCGCATCCGGCGGTCGCCGAACTTCGCGGACGGGGTGTTCACCAACCCGGTCGCGGCCTCGATCGCCCCCTCCGGCTCGATGCTCAAGTTCCTGCCCACGTACTTCAAGAAGGAGGAGCGCGCGAGCCGGGCCCCGGCCGGGAACGTGCCGGTCCACCCGACGACCCTCGCCGACCTGGCCGAACCGCCCGCCTCCGGGCTGCGGCTGACCTGGATGGGCCATTCCAGCGTGCTGGCGGAGATCGACAGGCGGCGGGTGCTCTTCGACCCGGTGTGGGGGCAGCGCTGCTCGCCGTTCGCCTTCGTGGGCCCCCGCCGGCTGCACCCGGCGCCGGTGCCGCTGCGCGAGCTGGGCCGGGTGGACGCGGTCGTCATCTCCCACGACCACTACGACCACCTGGACATGCCCTCCGTACGGGCGCTGGCCCGCACCGGCACGCACTTCGTCGTGCCCCTGGGCATCGGCGCCCACCTGGAGCACTGGGGCGTACCGGCCGAGCGCACCACCGAGCTGGACTGGCGGGAATCGGCCAAGATCGCGGGCCTCACCCTCACCGCGACCCCCGCCCGGCACTTCTGCGGCCGCGGGCTGCGCAACACCCAGCACACCCTGTGGGCCTCCTGGGTGGTGGCCGGGCCCGAGCACCGGATCTTCCACAGCGGCGATACCGGGTACTTCCCCGGCTTCGCCGAGATCGGCGCGCAGTACGGCCCGTTCGACGCGACGATGATTCAGATCGGCGCCTACAGCGACATGTGGCCGGACATCCACATGACGCCCGAGGAGGGCATGCGCGCCCACCGCGACCTCCAGGGGGCCTCGTCCGGGGCGCCCGGCGAGGCGCTGGAGATCGGCGGCGCGCCGGGCGGCGTCATGCTGCCGATCCACTGGGGCACCTTCAACCTCGCCCCGCACCCGTGGCACGAGCCCGCCGAGGGCACCGTCGCCGCCGCCGAGCGGGCCGGCGCGACGGTCGCCACCCCGCGCCCCGGCCAGCCCTTCGAGCCCGCCTCGCCGCTGCCGGTCGATCCGTGGTGGCGGGCGGTGGCGGTGGCTCCGGCGGGCGGCTGGCCGCTGCTCGCGGGCGTGGACCGGGCGGGGCGGCCGGACCTGTCGGGGCCGGCCGAGGAGGCCGTGCTCCAGGCGTAGCGACGCGGCGGGCGGGGGCGTGCCCGCGCCGGCGCGCGTCCCGTGCGCACGCCCGTGCGCGGGCCCCTTACGCGCCGTCGGGCGTACGTCCGTACGCGCCCCCGCAGGCCCCCGACCCGTGCCGGGCCGGCTCAGCCGGGGCGCTTCACGGCCTCTCCCGCCTTGTCCCAGTTCTGGTGCAGGCGGTCCAGGTAGGACTGGGCCGCCGGGCCCGGCTTCGCGCCGTGGGCGAACGCGGACATGTTGCCCGCCCCGGCGTTGTAGCCCAGCGCCAGCAGTTCGTCCTTGGTGTGCCCGCCGGAGCGCTGGGCGGGCAGCTGCGCCGCGAGGTCGTGCAGGTGCCAGGCCGCCGCCTCAATGGCGAGGCGGGGGTTGCCGGGCAGGTCGTCCCAGTTCCGGTTCGCGAAGTCGCGGCCCCGCTTGGCCTCGTCGAAGGCGGCCTTGTGCATGTTCGCGATGCCGAACGCCGAGTCCTTCTTGATGCGCTGCCAGGCCCGTTCCAGCTCCGGGTCGTGCGGTTTGTACGACTCGACGTACAGGATGGCCATCAGGAGTCGCGGGTTGACGCCCGCCTTCTTGGCGTAGGCGACGACCTGCGGCCCGTACCGCGTGGGGTCCTGGTCGTCCTTCGGCTGCGCGGTGCCGCCGGTCGCGTCGGGCGTCGGCGACCCGGTCGCCTTGGGCGCGGAGGACTGTGACCCGGACGAACCGTCGGAGTCGGAGCCGTGGCCGCAGCGCGCGACCGCTACGACGGCCAGGACGACGACTACGACGACCGGCCACTTCCGGCGCCTGTGAGGGGTGCTCATGGCCTGCCTCCCTTCATGAGGTCATGAGGACGTGTACGAGTAGGCATGATCCCTGGTCCGTCGGCGCGATGGCAGCCCGGCGGGTGGGCCGAGGTGCATCCGGTCCTCCGCAGCGCCGTGGACGGGGCCGGGAAGCACGGGAATCAGTGGGGCGGGTGACCGGTTCGACCGGAGTGAACCGCGTTGCTTCAAGCCTGTTCACTTGATCACCGAAGGTGGAATCCGTGATACCCAGCAGTGCCGAAAGCACCGAAAGCACCGAAAGCACCGAAAGTACCGGGAACGCCGGGAACGCCGGGAACGCTGAAAATGCCGGAAGGGCGGCCGAGCGGGCCGCGAAGGTGCTCGTCCGGCCTTTCTCCCTGGGGAGTCTCGCCCTCCGCAACAGGCTCGCGATGGCGCCGATGACCCGCCGGTTCTCGCCCGGTGGCGTGCCGGGCGCGGATGTGGCCGCGTACTACGCGCGCCGGGCGGCCGGCGGGGTGGGGCTCATCATCACCGAGGGCACGTACGTCGGCCATGACGCGGCGGGGACCAGCGACCGCGTGCCCCGGTTCCATGGCGAGGACGCGCTGGCCGGCTGGGCGGCGGTGGCGGACGCGGTGCACCGGGCGGGCGCGGCGATCGTGCCGCAGCTGTGGCACGTGGGCATGGCGCGCACGGCCGGCGCGCCCCCGGTGCCCGAGGCCCCGCGGATCGGCCCCTCGGGGGTTCCCCTGGACGAGTCGGCGCCGGGCCGGACGATGACGTCGGCGGACATCGACGACGTGGTCGCGGCCTTCGCCGCCGGAGCGGCGGCGGCCGAGGCCCGCGGCTTCGACGGCATCGAACTGCACGGCGCGCACGGCTACCTCATCGACCAGTTCCTCTGGGACCGTACGAACCGGCGCGGCGACGCCTACGGCGGCGACCACGCCTCCCGGAGCCGCTTCGCCGCCGAGATCGCGGCCGCCTGCCGCGCGGCCGTCTCGCCGGAATTCCCCATCGTCTTCCGCATGTCGCAGTGGAAGCTGGGCGCCTACGAGGCCCGGATCGCCGAGACGCCGCAGGAGCTGGAGGCCGTTCTCGCCCCTCTCGCCGAGGCGGGCGTCGACGCCTTCCACTGCTCCACGCGCCGCTACTGGCTGCCGGAGTTCGAGGGCTCGGACCTCAACCTCGCGGGCTGGGCCAGGAAGCTCTCCGGAAAGGCCGCCATCGGCGTCGGGTCGGTCGGCCTGGGCACCGAGTTCGGGTCCGCGCACCGGGGCGGGCTGAGCGACGTCGCGGACATCGGCCGGCTCCTGGACCGGATGGAGCGCGACGAGTTCGACATCGTGGCGGTCGGCCGCGCCCTGCTGGGCGACCCGGACTGGGCCGCGAAGATCCTGAGCGGCCGCACCGGCGAGCTCACCCCCTACGACCCGAAGTCGCTGGGCACCCTGTACTGACCGAAAGCGCAGGTCAGGGTCGATGCGGCGACCGTCTCCCACGGTGGGGGCGGCTGTCGCCGCCGTGGGGCAAGCGGTCATGTCCCGGGACCAGCGGGACAGTTGCGGGGCGGTCGGGACATGTCGGGGTCTCGCGGGCGGCCGTGGCCGGGAGTTCACGTCCTACCTCTTGTGGCCGGTGTGACGTGCCCGCTATCAATGGTTAGGAAAGCTTCCTAACAGCCACACGGGAACGGAGTCACCGCATGCCCGCGCGCACCCCGAAGTCGAAGACCGTCCGTACCGCCCTGATAGGGCTGGCCATCGCGCTCCCCGCCTCGCTCGCCCTGGCCGGCGTCGGCCAGGCGACCGAGGCCACGCACGCGACAGCGGCCCGTACGAGCGCCGCCGCGCCCGCCGTCAAGGCGACCGGGCTCGACGATCCGAAGAAGAAGGAGATCGCGATGCAGCTGGTCGCCAGCGCCGAGAACTCCGGCCTCGAATGGCGCGAGTACTACAAGTACCTGGAGGACATCGAGGACGGCCGCGGCTACACCGGCGGCATCATCGGCTTCACCTCGGGCACCGGCGACATGCTCGAACTCGTCGAGCTGTACACCAAGAACAAGCCCGACAACCCCCTCGCCAAGTACCTGCCCGCCCTGCGCAAGGTCAACGGCAGCGACTCGCACGCCGGCCTCGGCACACCGTTCGAGAAGGCGTGGGACAAGGCCGCCAAGGACAAGGTGTTCCAGCAGGCGCAGGAGTCCGAGCGCGACCGCGTCTACTTCAACCCGGCCGTCAAGCAGGGCAAGGCCGACGGCCTGGGCACGCTGGGCCAGTTCGCCTACTACGACGCGATCGTCATGCACGGCCCCGGCGACGACAAGTACAGCTTCGGCGGCATCCGCAAGACCGCCATGTCCAAGGCCAAGACCCCGGCGCAGGGCGGCGACGAGAAGAAGTACATCAGCGCCTTCCTCGACGCCCGCAAGAAGGCCATGCAGAGCGAGGAGGCGCACAGCGACACCAGCCGCGTCGACACCGAGCAGCGCGTCTTCCTCGACGCCGGCAACCTCGGCCTGGAGCCGCCGCTCAAGTGGAAGGTCTACGGGCAGTCCTTCGAGATCAAGAAGTAACGGCGGGCGCGGACGGGGCGGGGCCGGCCGCCGAGAAGGCGAACGAGAACGACGCCGGCCCCGCCCGCAGCCAGTGCTCCGGCAGCACCCCCGGCCCGCACGCCTGGGTGCCGATCCCGTGCTGGCCGTGGTCGAGATGGATCCGGACCGTCTCGCCCGGCGTCAGGTCGGGGGTGTGCGCCGCCGCGTCGAGCTGCTCGCCCGTCCAGCGCCGCGCGGTGAACCAGAAGGCGGGAGCGCCCTCGATCCGCAGCCCCGCGCCGTCCCGGCGGCCGAGCCGCGCCCACCGCACGTCCGCCCGCGCGCCGTTCTCCTGCGGACGCACATACGGGGTCTGCATCGCGTCCACCGGCATCGCGTACCTGCCGATACGCGACGCGGCCCGCGTGTCCGGATACGCCTCGCCCGGCCCGCCGCCGAACCACTGCGCCTCGCCGAGCTCCCCGGGGACGTCGAGGCGCACCCCGAGCCGGGGCAGGGGGCACGGCCAGTCGCCCTCCGGCACCACCGTCACCGCCAGGGCCAGCCGCTCGCCGTCCGATGTCCAGCGGTACTCCGTCCGCAGCCCGAGCCCGCTCGCGGCCGGGGCGAGCCGCGCCCGTACGACCAGGGCGTCGCCGCGGGCGCGCACCTCGTCCACCCGGTGACGCATCCGGTGCAGCCCGATCCGCCGCCACAGCGGCCCCTGCCGGACCTCGCTCTGCCAGGGCGCGCCCTCGTCGTTGTCCGTCGGTGCGCGCCACACGTCGAGGCGGGGGCCCTCGACGCGGAAGCCGCCCAGCGCGCGGAGCGCCCCGGTGGCGGCGTCGAAGACGCCGGGCCCCAGCACGAGCGTCCCCGCCGCGCCGGACCGGGGCGCGATGATCCCTGCACCCCTCTCGGGTTCGCCGCCCTCCAACGGCCTTCTGTCACCCGGCAGTTGACCCCACGCCACCTCGTGCCCGGCGTCCGCCCATGCGGCGGATTCGGCCAGCACCGCCCGTACGGTCCACCACGCCTCGCCCGCGAGCGGTGAGGGCGGAGGGGCGGGCAGTTTCAGCTCCGTGCTCTCGCCGGGCGACAGTGACGGCACGTCAAGCCGCCCTTCGGCGACGGCTTCGCCCTCCACCTCGTACGTCCAGGGGAACGCCAGATGGGACAGGCCGGCGAAGTCGTGCCCGTTGGTAATCCGTACGGTGCCGGCGCCGCCCGGACCGGCCTCGATCCGCACCGGCTCGACGACCTTCTTCAGCTCCACGAGGCCGGGCGACGGAGTACGGTCCGGGAACAGCAGCCCGTCGCAGCAGAAATTGCCGTCGTGCAGCTCCTCGCCGAAGTCACCGCCGTACGCGAAGTACCGCTGCCCGTCCGGCGTGCGGCGGGCGATGCCGTGGTCGATCCACTCCCACACGAATCCGCCCTGGCACCGCTCATGCGCCTCGAACAGGCGCTGATACTCCGACAGGCCGCCCGGCCCGTTGCCCATCGCGTGCGCGTACTCGCACAGGATGAACGGCAGCCCCCGACGCCTGGCGTCCAACTCCGCGTCCCCATAAGGCTCTTCGTCGCGACGCCCGATCCGGTCGACCTCGGCGTGATCGGCGTACATCAGCGAATAGACATCCGTGTCCCGGCAGGACGGGTCGCCCTCGTAGTGCAGCGGGCGCGACGGGTCGCGGTCGCGGATCCAGCGCGCCATCGCGGACAGGCCGGACCCCGAGCCGCTCTCGTTGCCCAGCGACCACATCACCACCGACGGGTGGTTCTTGTCCCGCTCCACCATCCGGGCCGCGCGGTCCAGCAGCGCCGGGGTCCACCGCTCGTCGTCCACCGGGTTGCCGCGCCACCCCAGGGCGTGGAAGCCGTGCGTCTCCAGATCGCACTCGTCCACGACCCACAGCCCCAGCTCGTCGCAGAGTCCGAGGAAGGCCGGGTGCGGCGGATAGTGGCTGGTGCGGACGGCGTTGATGTTGTGACGCTTCATCAGCAGCACGTCGCGGCGCATCGTCTCCGGATCCAGGGCCCGGCCCGACTCCGGATGGAACTCGTGCCGGTTGACGCCCCGGAACAGCACCCGGCAGCCGTTGACCTTCAGCACGCCGTCCTCCACCACGACCGTACGGAAGCCCACGCGCAGCGGAATCCGCTCGCCCGCCGTCACCAGCTCCCCGGCGTAGAGCCGGGGCGTCTCGGCGGTCCACGGCTCGACGGCCAGGGTCGTCCACTCGCCCGTGGCCATGTCGATCCCCAACTCCGGCACCAGCACCCGGCCTTGCGGCTCGCACTCCACCCGCAGCGTCCCCGCGCCGCTGATGTGGTCGTACGAGGCGTGCACGAAGAAGTCCCGGACCGCGCCCTCGGGCCGCCGCTCCAGCGTCACCTCGCGGAAGATGCCGGGCAGCCACCACTGGTCCTGGTCCTCCAGATAGCTCCCCGACGACCACTGGTGCACCCGCACCGCCAGCACATTGCCGCGCGCCCGCAGCAGAGCGCCGACGGCGAACTCGTGCGGCAGCCGGCTCCCCTTGAAGTGGCCGAGCTCCTGCCCGTTCAGCCACACCCGCGCACACGACTCCACGCCCTCGAAGCGCAGCACGGCGTCCTCGCCGGCGGGCCACTCCTCGGGCAGGTCGAAGAGGCGCCGGTAGTCCCCGGTCGGGTTCTCGTCCGGCAGGCGGGGCGGGTCGACGGGGAAGGGGTAGCCGGTGTTCGTATAGGCGGGCGCGCCGTAGCCGTGCAGCGGCCAGTGCGCGGGCACGGGCAGCTCGTCCCAGCGCGCGGCGTCGAAACCGGGCCGTGCGAAGTCGTCGTCGGCGGCCGTCGCGGACGGCGACAGCCGGAACCGCCACTTCCCGCCGAGCCGCAGCCGCGCCGCGTCGGTGGCCGCCGACCACGCGCGGGGCGGCAGGGCCCCGGCGCCCGGCGAGACGTCCTCGTAGTACGGGGCGTCCTCGCCCGGAGGGACCGGCGTGTGCGGTGCCTGGCTCATCCTTCTCCTCACCCAGCGGCTCTACCCGTCCCGCGCTGCCCGTCGGCCACACGGTTCACAGGCCAACGCTGCGGTATGGCGGCGGTCACGACAAGAGGACGGGGCCGCCGGACGGGGACAAACCGGGAAATTCGAAGGTACCGCCCGATACGCAACCCGGTGCGCCGCCCGGTACGCCGTCGGCCGCGCCGTCGGGGGAGGCGGGCGGCAGGTCGGGCAGCTCGACGGCCACCTGATCGCCCGTCACCGTCACGGAGACCGCGTCCCGCAGGGCCCGCGGATCCACGCCGTCCCGCGTCAGCACGACGAGCGTGACATGGACCGTACGGCCGCCCGGATGGTCGGGAAAGGTGAGGTACGGCGTGGCGGAGTGCGGCCCGAAGGCATTGGCCCCGGCCTCGTGGTGGACCCCGGAGCCCGACCAGCCGTGCAGGGCCACCACGGCGCTGACCAGGCCGTCGGCCGTACGGGCCAGGGCCCACCCCGCCCCCGGCTCCGGCCCCGCCCCCGACTCCGTCCTCGGCGGTTCGCCGCCGGCCACCGCGTACCCGCCCTCGCGGACCCCGGCGCCGGGCGGGGCGTCGACCCGGTGCACCCGGATCTCCCAGGAGCCGTGCGGCAGCGTCGCCGTCTCGATGCGGTGGGCGCGGGAGTCGCCGGGCAGCTCCGCCGTGTGCCAGGACGACGCGGTGCGGCCCGCACAGCTCAGGGGGTGGATGCGGCGGCGCCGGGAAGGGACGCCGGCCGCGCTGACGAGCGCGATGTGGCTGTCGACGGCGTGCGCCCAGGCGTGCGGCGCGGTCTCGGGGGCGGTGGCGGAGGAGTAGGAGAGCTTGGCGTAGTGCGGATCGTCACCGTACGCGCCGTGCTCGTCGTCCGGCCGCCAGTGGTCGCTGCCGTGGTTGAGGAGCCGGACGATGCCGTCGCTCCGGGTGCCGTGCAGCAGCCACCCCGGCGCGGGCAGCGCCGTGTACTGGTCCGACTCCTCTACGGGCAAAGGGAGTTCGCGGTCGGTCCAGACGGGGTGGCCGGGCGGCAGCAGCAGGCCGAGGAAGCCCTTCGAGGCCCAGTAGGGCGACGCCGGGCCGGAGTACGCCTGGGTGGCGGGCAGATGGGGCCCGTACCAGCCGAGGGTGAGCAGCCCGCGGCCGTCGGGGACGCCGTGCTCGGCGAAGTGCCGCAGCGCGCCCGAGGCCAGACGGCGGGTCAGGCCCGGCGCCAGCGGCGTGCAGTCCGCCAGCGCGCCCATCCACACCGGGGCCACGGACGCGAACCGGTAGGTGAGGGAGCGGCCCTGGTGGACGGGGGCGCCGTCGCCGCCGAAGAAGTGCGGATAGGAGGCGAGGAACCGGGCCAGCCGCTCCTGGTAGACCGCGGTCCGCCCGCCGTCGTCGGCGCCCGCCATCCGCGACCACAGCAGCGGGTAGAAGTGCATCGCCCACCCGATGTAGTAGTCGAAGTTCCGGCCGTCGCCGTCGCTGTACCAGCCGTCGCCGAGATACCAGTCCTCGATGCGGTCCAGGCCGTCCTCGATGTCGGCCCGTGCGTGCGGCGCCCCGACCGAGGCCAGGAACTGCGTGGCGACCACCTTGAAGAGCTGCCAGTTGTTGTCGTGGACAGGCTGACCCGCGAAACCGCCGAGCCAGTCGGCGATCCGCTCCTGGACCCTGCCGTCCAGCCGGTCCCAGATCCACGGCCGCGACTCGGCCAGCCCGACCGCGATCGACGCGGCCTCGACCAGCTGCTGCGAGCGGCCGGTGAGCGCGGGCCACGCCTCGCCGCTCGCCGGGTCCGTACCGGCGGCGAGCCCGGCCGCGTACCGCTCCGCGAGCCGCTCGGCCGCCGAATCCTCTCCCTTGCCCGCGCCGCCGGGGCCGGCGCCGCTGCCGGCCAGCCGGAACGCCGCGAGGAGGAAGGAGCGGGCGAACCCCTCCAGACCGTCCGACAGCTCACCGGAGCAGCTCGTCCGGCCCGGCAGCCGGTACTGCGCGCGGCGCGGCGTGGCGTACGGTTCGAGCGCGTCGAGGAGGTGGTCGGCCATCGCCTCCCAGTGCGCGCGGGTCCACCCCGTGCGCGGGGAGAGGACGTGATCGGCGGGCGGGAGGGACAGCCGTTCGCAGTGCACGCGCCTCAGGATCCCGCCGCTCGCCGGGGTTGACAAGAAGGCGGAAGCCGACCTTCCCCCCGTCGGCCTGTGGGTGGGCTCCCCGACCGGGGAGCCCACCCGGAGCTCAGCCGTCCATGTCGCAGCACGAGTCGCGGCGCAGCTGACGGCCGACCGCCAGCCACCCCTCGTCGTCGTGGCGCGCCGCCGCCCGCTTCGTCGCCGCGCCCGTCGCCTCGTACGCGCCCACCAGCTCCCGCTGCTCGTACGGCACTCCGCCGCGCAGCACCGACTCCGTCCGTACGAGCGAGTCGAAGTCGGTGAACGGGTCACCGTCCACCACCGCCAGGTCGGCGAGCTTGCCGACCTCCAGGGTCCCCAGGTCGCGGTCCGCGCCGTAGACGCGGGCGGGCAGGATCGTCGCCATGCGCAGCGCCTGAGCGGCGCTCAGGCCGCAGCGGTGCAGCGCCCGCAGCCCCAGGTGGAGCGAGAGCCCGACCGGCACCAGCGGCGAGTCGGTGCCGAGCGCGACGAGCCCGCCGCCCGCCAGCACCCGCCGGTAGACGTCGATCTCCCGCTGCGCGAACGTCAACTGCTCTTCGGTGGGCGGTGTTTGGGCCGTCTGCTTGACGAGCGCGGCGTCCCACGGCGGCATCATCGCTGTGACCCGGGGGTCCTCGGCCAGTGACGGCTGCGCGCCGATCAGCGGCGTGGACGTGAAGATCGTCGCCACCATATGGAAGTCCGTGGCCGTATAGATGTCGGCCAGGTCCTCGTAGGCATGTCCGGTCGCGGTCACCGCGTGGCCGAACTCCAGCCGCTGCGTGGCCTGGAGATGGGTCGTCAGGTCCTGCCCGACCTGGATGCCCGGCGTGCACAGGTGGCTGCCGCTGCGCACCCCCAGCTCCTCGTGGGCGAACTCCGCGGCTTCCTTCATCACCCAAGAGGGCGCGCGCACATAGGTTTTGACGAAGTCCCAGTCCAGAGCGGACGCCCGGTCCAGGGACCGGCGCAGCCCGTCCCGTGTGCGGTGGGCGCGGCCCATGCTGTACGCGACGCGCGACCCGTCCAGCAGCTCCCCGGTCGCCAGCAGCCGCGGCCCGGCCAGCACGCCCGCCGACACCGCCTCGCGGACCCGCGCCTCCTCGTACGCGAACCCGCCGAGCGCGACCGCCGTCGTGATGCCGTACGCGAGCTGCAGCGCCGTCTGCCGCCCGCCGTAGGTGCTCTGCCACGGGTGGGTGTGCGAGTCCCACAGGCCGGGGATGACGGTGCGCTCCGACGCGTCGACCGTGTGCTTGCCGCGCCGGCCCGCCCGGTGCGGTTCGACGGCGGCGATCCGCCCGTTCCGGACCACCACGTCGACGTTCTCGCGGACCGCCTCGCCCGTGGCGTCCCAGAACTTCCCGGCGTGCACGACGGTGTCGGCGGGCCGGGGCCGCCGGTAGTCCAGCGGGACGCGGACCGTGCGCGCCGAGCCGTCCGCCACGTCCAGCAGCCGCAGCCGGCCGGCCGACAGGTACATCAGCGAACGCGAATCCCCGGACCAGGACGGAT
The DNA here is from genome assembly GCF_040654795.1 of Streptomyces sp. NPDC050617. Classification (NCBI taxonomy): domain Bacteria; kingdom Bacillati; phylum Actinomycetota; class Actinomycetes; order Kitasatosporales; family Streptomycetaceae; genus Streptomyces; species Streptomyces sp. NPDC050617. Next base: position 74,370 of record NZ_JBFAIS010000013.1, read on the forward strand.
GGTCGGCGGCCTCGTCGGTGAGCCGCCGGGGCGCGCCGGCCGGCGCGCCGTCGGGCCGTACCGGCAGCACCCACAGCGCGGACTCGATGATCAGCGCCATCGAGCGGCCGTCGGGGGACCACACGGGTCCCGAGTCGTAGCGGTCGGAGATCGAGACGTGCGGGGCCGCGGCGTGCAGCCGGTCCTTCCCGGTCGCCGCGTCCACGATCCGAATGAGGTTGTAGCCCTCACGGAATCGCTGGTTGAGCCGGTTGCGGTCGCACAGGGCGATATACCGGCCGTCGGGGGACCAGCTCGGTCTGCCGGGCAGCCCGCCGCCGCCCATCGGGGCGGCCAGCACCTTCTCCGCACCGCTCGCCAGCTCGCGCACGACCAGATTGCCCGACATGTCGACGGCGGCGAGCCGCTTCCCGTCGGGCGAGAGCCGCGGGTGCACCCGGCCGCCCTCGGCGAGCACGGTCTCCTTCCCGGAGGCGAGGTCGCGGCGGCGCACGGCCAGCAGCCCGTCATGGTCGTCCGCGTAGACGAGCGCCTTGCCGTCGGCCGTCCAGGACGGCTCCAGTACGTACCGGGTCGGGTCGGCCCGTACGATCCGGCGCGGCCTGCCGCCCGAAACATCGGCCACCCAGAGCGAGTTGAGGGCCGCGAACGCCACCTGCCGGGCGTCCGGGGACAGCGCGGGCAGATGCACGGAGCGCACCGGGCGGACCCCGTAGCCGTCGAAGTCGTAGCGCTTGACGCGGTAGCGGGGCCGGTCCACGGACAGGGTCCCCTTGAAGGGGATCGCCGTCCCGGCCCCCTCCGGCTTCTCCGGCCGGACAAGCCGGAACTGCCCGTCCACCGTCAGCAGCACCTCGTCCCGCGACACCCAGCGCACCGGCACCGGAGCCACATCGCCGTGCACCGGCACCGCCTCGCCGTCCACGACGAGGGTGCAGGTCCCGCGCCCCGACGCGGCCGCTTCGGCGGTCCGCAGGTAGGCGAGCCGCCCCGTCGCGGACAGCGCCGGGGTCATCACCTGCACGTCCCCGCTCTCCGTGCGCTCGGCCTTGACCGCGCCCCCGCCGTCGGCCGCCACGGACGCGACCGTACGGGCCTCCAGCGCGGACCCGCCGGCCTTGCCCCGTACGAACAGCAGCCGCGCGCCGTCCGGCGACCAGGACGGGTCGAAGTCCTCCCACGCGCCGTCCTGGAGGGGACCGTCCTGCCCCGCGAGCCCCGTGATCTGCCGCAGTGCCCCGGTCCGCACATCCGCCACCCAGATGCGGTACGGGCTGCCCGCCACCGGGTCGCCGGCCCGCTCGGAGGAGAACGCGATCCGGGTGCCGTCGGGCGACCAGGACGGGCCGCGGTCGTCCCACGGCCCGTCGGTGAGCTGCCGGAGCCCGCTGCCGTCGGGGCGCAGCGTCCAGATGTGGAAACCGCCGCCCCGGTACGCGCAGACGGCGAGCGACCGCCCGTCCGGCGAGAAGACCGGACGCGTCGGCTCCAGATCGGGCTGGGTGAGCTGCACGGCCTCACCGGGCTCGTGCCCCTTCCGGCCTTTCGCCTCTCCCGCCCCTCCCGACGTGTCACGAGGGATCGACCACAGGATGTTCTGCACCTCGACGACGAGGCGGTCGCCCGCGGGGGAGAGGGTGCCGGAGCCGTTCGTGGCGGCGGTGAACGAGAGCGTGGCCGGGGCTGTGCCCGCGGGCGTCGCGGCGGACGTCCCGGCGGCCAGCGCCTCCGAGGGGACGGCCACGACCGCACCCGCCGCTGCGGCGGTGCCGGCCGCCGCCTGGAGGAACCTGCGCCGGGAGAGTGCGGCGGGTCCGGGGGCATCCGTGGGATCGGCGGTGGCCAACTGTCCTCCTGGGGCGCGGGGATCGTGCGGGTCAGGGGTGGGACCTCGGCAGGTTGCCTCCCGCCCCGCTCCTTGGTCAACACCGCGTCACAAGATCATCGGAACCGGAGCGCGGACGTCCTGAGCGCGGCGGACGCCCATGGCCGGAGCCGCGGCGGAGCCTCCGGCCACGGGGCGTCCACCGGAGCCCTGGCCTCCGCCTTCGTGCCCGCGCCGTTGTCAGTGCCGGGCGCTACGGTCGTTCGTACCGTACTGATCCAGGCCGGACCGGCACGCCGCCCGACGGCGCGCCCCGGTGTCGCCACGAACGGCTGAACGGAGAGGCCCTCATGCCCACCGCCGAGGATGTCCGCGCCATCGCGCTCTCGCTCCCCGAAACACAAGAGAAACTCGCCTGGGGCCTGCCCACCTTCCGCGTCGGCGGCAAGATCTTCGCCTCCCTCGCGGACGACGACACCTCCATGGGCGTGAAGTGCCCGAAGGAGGAGCGCACGGAGCTGATCGCGGCGGAGCCGGAGAAGTTCTTCCTGCGACCGGGGCACGACGACAACTACGACTTCATGCGAGTGCGGCTCGCGGCCCTGGAGGACACCGACGAGCTGCGGGCCGTCCTCGTCGACTCCTGGCGCCAGGTCGCACCCCGCAAGATCGCCGACGCCCACCCCGGCCTGGCGGCGGGGGCGACCGAAGCCTGAGCGGACGCCCCCGGAGCCCGGCGCGCTCAGACGCCGCCGGGCTTGAACACGTCCTGCTCGACGAGCAGCTTGTCGATCCGGGCCTTGTCCACCCGATTGGTCACCTCCTCGACCTCCTGCCGGTCCCGCACGCACTTCGCCAGGGTGAAGGCCGACGACACGACGAAGATCAGCCCCAGCGCCAGAAACGCCCGCTCCCACGCCCCCACGGGCAGCTTCGCGATGCCGACCGCCAACGCGGTCAGGGACAGCCCGAACGAGATCGCGGCCTGAACGAAGAACGCGGCCGTCGTCGGCCGCTGGATCGATGGAGTGCTCATGCGCGTAGCGTGTCCGACCGGTGACGAGCGCACATGAGTACACCTACTCATCCGCCCCCGCGCCCGCCCCACCCCGCCCGCAGACCCACAGGTCAGCAGGTGGGAGCGACCACCCGCCGAAGTGCGGTATCGTTCTCATGCGCGGTCGGCCAGGCAGCAGCCGGGGCCGGACGAGCATCGGGACGTGGCGCAGCTTGGTAGCGCACTTGACTGGGGGTCAAGGGGTCGCAGGTTCAAATCCTGTCGTCCCGACTCGAAAGAGTCGCAGGTCAAAGGGTCGTATCGGAGAAATCCGATGCGGCCCTTCGCTGTTTTCGGGGGCTCCGGGGGCTTCGGGAGCTTCAGTGGCAGGGCCTCGGCGGTGGGGCCGCTGACCCTCCTCCCAGGGCGGCCGATACGGGCCGGGTCGGTCGCGTCACCGTGGGTAAGGATGGGCGCGGGTGATCGCCTGGTGGACGGTGGCGCCCGGCTGTCCTGGAAGGGGAACGGCTATGCGTACTCTGACCTTCGTCGTCGGTACGGGACGCAGCGGGTCGACCGCGCTCTCGCACATCGTGAACGCGCATCCGGACGTGCTCAGCCTCAACGAGCTGATGGCCTCGGTGGGTTCGGACGGGCTGCCCGCGGGGGAGCTCGACGGCAGGGGGTTCTGGCGGCTGCTCGCCGAGCCCAACCGGATCTTCGACGCCATGACCCGCAGCGGCGTGCCGTTGCCGGAGTTCGTCTATCTCCGCGAGCCGGGGCGGTTCGGGGTGGAGACCACCGGGATTCCCGCGCTCTCGCTGATGGTGCTGCCGCACCTCACCGACGACCCCGACGGGCTGTTCGACGCGCTCGAAGAGGAGGTCACCTGTTGGCCCGGCAGAAGCGCGGCCCGGCACTACGAGGCGCTGTTCGAGACGTTGTGCGCGCGGTTCGGGCGGGGTGCGGTGGTCGAGCGCTCCGGGTTCTCGACGCACCTGGTGCCGCGGCTGCGGGCCGCGTTTCCGCGGGCGCGGTTCGTGCACCTGTTCCGGGACGGGCCCGACTGCGCGCTGTCGATGAGCCGCCACACGGGGTTCCGGATGATCTTCCTGCTGCGGGAGCTCAGGGACCGGGCGGGGGTGCGGGACCTGAAGGACCTGACCGAGGACGACGTACGGAAGCTGCCGCCCGAGATGTCGGCGCTGCTCGGCCACCGCTTCGACCCCGCGCTCGTACGCGACCGCGACCTGCCGCTCGAAGGGTTCGGCGCGCTGTGGTCGGAGCTGGTGGCCCAGGGGGAGGCGCATCTCGCCGAGGTGCCCGCCGATATGCGGATGCGGCTCGCCTACGAGGAACTGCTCGACGCTCCCCGCCGGGAGCTGACGCGGCTCGCGGAGTTCATCGGCGTCGAACCGCTCCCGGAGTGGCTGGACGCCGGGGACGCGCTGCTCGACAACGGGCGGCGCGGCGCGTCCCGGCGGCTGCCGTCCCGCGAGCTCGACGCGCTCAAGGAGCGGTGCGCGCCGGGCGCGCGGGTGCTGGCGGCCCGTAGCTGAGAAGTCCGGGCCGGCCGCCCTGCCCGGGAAGGCCCGGGGCAGGGCGGCCGGCCGGGATCATCGGTGCTGCGCGCCTGCCGTCGGCGCACCGCCCGCGTCGCCCAGATGCCGCCACCGCACCGGGTCGTGGGCGTCCGTCCCCTCCCTGGCCGTGGGCAGCGCGCCCCGGTCGGCGCACTCCAGGACGAGCATCTCGTCACCGCCGGGCTGGAACGCGTAGTCCACCCGGTCGATCCGCGACGAGACGCCGTAGCCGTCCAGCGCCTCGCGCAGCCGGTCCAGCGGCTCGTAGCGCAGGTCGCTGGTGTGGTGCACCAGCGGGAACAGGCGCACCTGCCGCCGGGCCACGCGCGCCAGCTCGATCAGCGAACTCAGGTGGAACGCCTCGTCGAGCTGGGCCCCGTAGGAGAACAGGAGATGGGAGCTGAGCACGAGGTCGAAGGAGCGGTCGGGGAACGGCAGGTCGGGCAGTGACCCTTCGACATAGCGGTCCGGGCGGGCGCGGAGGTCGGCCGCGAAGGTGCGCGCGGCCTCGGTGCGCAGCCGCGTATAGCGCTGGGCGTCGCCGAACCAGTCCCAGACGAAGTCCGACGCGTTCTCCGTCATGAACGCGTGCTTGTGCGCGATCTCCCGCTCCACCAGCAGCCCCAACTCGGCTTTTTGGGAGCCGTATTGGGGGTCCACCGCGACGGCGTCGGCGCCGCGCTCCCCGGCCAGGGCCGTGAAGCTCGCGGAACCGCCGGGGCAGTCCAGTACGCGCAGCGCGAGATCGTCGTCCGACAGCGCGAACATCGCACGGTACTCGTCGAAGGAACGAGCGCTGATCAGCATCGCATCCCCTCACCCTCTCCCGACGAAGGGCATGGTCGTGGGCAGCACCGTGAGGAACTGCACGTTGGTGTCGAGCGGCATCGACGCCATCAGCAGCAGCGACTCGGTGAAGCGCTCCACCGGGATCGTCGCCTCCACGGCCATCGTCCCGTCGCCCTGCATCGCGGCCGGCTGCGGGCTGCCGTCCACCGGCGTGACGTTGCCGACGTCGATCTGCCCGCAGGCGATGCCGTACTGCCGGCCGTCCAGCGACAGGGCACGGGTCAGCCCGAGGACCGCGTGCTTGGCGGTGGTGTAGGCGATGGCGTTCGGGCGGGGCGAATGCGCGGACGGCGCACCGTTGTTGATGATGCGTCCGCCCTGCGGCGACTGGTCCCGCATCACGCGGAACGCCTCCTGCGCGCAGAGGAACGTACCGGTGACCGTGGTGTCCATCACCCGGCCCCAGTCCTCGAAGTCCACGTCCGCCACGGGCCGGCGCGGCACGGCCGCGCCCGCGTTGTTGAACAGCAGGTCCAGCCGGCCGAACCGGGTCCGTACGGTCTGGAACAGCGCCGCGACCTCGCCCGGATACCTGATGTCCGTGGGGACGGCGATCACCCGGTCCGGCCCGGCGCCCGAACTCGCGGCGGTCTCCTCCAGCACGTCCTTGCGGCGGCCCGCCAGCGCCACCGACCAGCCCTGGTCGAGCAGGGCCAGCGCGCTCGCCCGGCCGAGTCCGCTGCCGCCGCCCGTGACGACGGCGATCCTTCCCTCGCCGGTCACCGTTCGTTCATCCAAGCGCGCAGGATCCGCCGGGACTGGGGACCGGGGACGTCGACATAGGGCGAACGGCCGTGCAGCACACGGCTGTTACGGATCATCAGCAGATCGCCCGCGTCCAGCCGCATCCCGAAGGCGATCTCCGGGCGGTACAGCACCTCGTCCAGGTACGCCAGCGCCGCCAAGTGCTCGGCGTCGAGGTCCGCGGACGCCCGTACGGTCCGGGTCTGGTAGTAGCAGCCGATCGTCCCGTCGTCCTGGGTGAACAGGATGGGGGTGGTGAGGATCTGCTGCCCCGCGCGGCCGGTGCGGTCGAAGGTCCACTCCTCCTTGAGGAGGGCGAGCACGTCCGGACGCTCCCGCTCGATGATGTCGTGGACGTGCCGGGCGCTGGCCAGCTTGGTGTTGCCGCCGCCGTCCGCCGCCGGCTGGAGGCACAGCAGTACCAGCAGATCACAGGTGTCGCAGTGGAAGCCCAGTTCGGTCGCGCCGTCGCCCTCGCGGTCGCGCAGGATGGTCCACAGGTCGCCCTGGGCGTTCTGCGGGATGGCCCCGGCCACGTCCCGGAGCACGAACGACAGCTGGGTGATGAGGTCCGCGTCCGACGCGTCCGGCGACAGGATGTTGCGGACGTTCACGAAGCCCACGGCGTCCAGACTCCGGCCGATGAACGAGCGCACGGCCGTATGCGCCCGCTCGCCCGCGCCCCAGCGCTCGGCCAGCGCGTCGGCCTCCAGCAGCCGCCGGTCCGGGTCGCCGACCGACAGCGACCACACATCGCGTGCGGACTCCAGATACTCACTGGTCCAGCCGATGTCGCCGATCGTGGTTCCGGTCATGGTGCGATCATTCCCTTCGGGAGTCGTGCGGACTTGCGGTCGTTCACAGGGCTGCCGCTCACGGTGCGGGTGCTCCGCACCCCGCGATCGGTCACCCCGCGATCGGTCATCCCGCGGCCGGTCATCCCGCGGTCCCGGCGGACGACGAGACGGCCTTGGCCCAGAGGCTCAGGGCCTCGTCGATCTGCTCGGCGGTGACCACGAGCGCCGGAATCATCCGGATGACGTTGCCGTGGACGCCGCAGGGCAGTAGCAGAAGGCCGAGGTCGGAGGCGGCGCGCTGGGCGCGCTGCGCGGCGGCGGCATCGGGGGAGCCGTCCGGACGGCAGAACTCGCTGCCGGCCATCAGCCCCAGCGCGCGCACGTCCGCGATGGCCGGGGAGTCGGCCGCGACCCGCCGCAGCCCGTCCGCCAGCCGCCGCCCCTGCTCGGCGGCGTTGGCCACCAGCCGCTCGTCGCGGATGACGTCGAGCGTCGCGAGGGCCGCGGCGCACGCCACGGCGTTGCCGCCGTACGTACCGCCCTGCGACCCCGGCCGCGCCTTGGCCATCAGCGCGGCCGGCGCGGCGATCGCGGAGAGCGGGAAGCCGCTCGCCAGGCCCTTGGCCGTGGTCAGGATGTCCGGCACGAGGCCGTCGCTGTACTGATGGGCCCAGAACTTCCCGGTCCGGCCGAAACCGGTCTGGATCTCGTCGAAGACCAGCAGGATCCCGTGCCGGTCCGCACGCTCCCGAAGCCCCGTCAGAAAGCCCGCGGGCGCGGGCACATAGCCGCCCTCGCCCAGCACCGGCTCGATGAACATCGCGGCCGTCTCCTCGGGCGCGCTGACCGTGGCCAGCACCCGGTCCAGCCCGCGCAAGGCGTGCTCGACGGCGTCCTCCTCGCTCAGTCCGAGCCGGAAGGCGTCCGGGAACGGGGCCACCGCGACGCCCGGCATCACCGGGCCGATCCCGGCGCGGAAGCGGTGCCCCGCCGTCGTCATCGCCGCCGCGCCCATGGTGCGGCCGTGGAACGAGCCCTCGAAGACGATCACGTTCTGCCGGCCGGTGGCGTGCCGGGCGAGCCGCAGCGCCGCCTCCACCGCCTCGCTGCCGGAGCTCATGTAGAACAGCGAGTCCAGACCGGGCGGCAGCACCTCGCCGAGGCGCTCGCTGAGCGTCAGCAACTGGTCGTGCAGCACCGTCGTGTACTGGCCGTGGATCAGCCGGCCCGCCTGCCGCTGCACGGCCTCGACGACCCGGGGATGGCAGTGGCCCGTGTTGGTGACGCCGACCCCGGAGGTGAAGTCGAGATAGCGCCGGTCGTCGGCGTCGAAGAGATACATCCCCTCACCCCGCGTGGCCACGACGGGAGTTGCCTGCTTGAGCATGGGGGACAGCTGGGACATGGATCCACCTTCTGTTGGGACGGGTGCGGTCGAAGGGTTGCCGGTGGTCGGGTAGGCGGTGATCGGGTGAGCGGTGGTCGGGTTACCGGTGGTCGGGTCGGCGGTCATCGGGTCGTCGGCGGTCATCGGTCAGCTGGGGGAGAGGACCGGCGTCGGGAGGAATCCGGCGGCGGCCGCCCAGGACAGGGCCGCCGACCACCACCGCGGGCTCGGCTCGGCGAACCGTACGCCGAGCCGGTCGAGCACGGACGTCGTCCACGCGCTGTCCACGGCCACATTGCGGTCCCCGAGCTGGAACCAGGTCGACGCCAGCCGGGCCGTCGTCGGATCGTCGCGCTCGGCGCGGGCCAGCGCCGCCGCGAACGTATCGTCGTCCGTCAGGCTGATCGGATAGCCGTGCTCGATCATCCACGCCACCAGGTCGTCGTGGGCCACCGTGTGCGGGGTCTCGACGTGGTAGACGCCCGGCGCGGTGTACGGATGGGCCGCGATCGCCGCGATCCCCGCCGCCACCGTGTCCACATGGGAGAACTCGAAGGTCGTCGACGGCCGGCTCGGCGCCGCCCCGGCCAGTACATAGCCGCGGACGGTCTGGTAGATCCGGTTGTCCTGGACATTGCGCTGGAACGCGCCCGTACCGCTGTGCGCCGCTATGTGGCCGCTGCGGTGCACGTACGCCTGACGGCCCGTCGCGGCCCAGGCGCGTACGGTCTCCTCGGCCCGGAACTTCGCCCTCTCGTACGGCGTGCGGAAGTTCTGACCGATCCTCAGATCGGCCTCGCTGAACCGGCGTACGGGACCGTCGACGCCCCCGGACACGGCGAGCGTGGACACGTGGTGGAAGCGGGCCGCGGGGGCCTCGGCGTCGATCCACGCCAGCAGCCGCCGGACCGCGAGATTGTTCGTCCGCTCCAGCTCGGTGGGCGAGGCCACCAGGCGGGTGTCGGCCGCGGCGTGCACCACGACCTGGGCCTCGCGGGCGCGGGCGAGACCGGCGGGGGACAGGCCCAGCCCCTCCCGGTCGATGTCGCCGGCGACCGCGTCGGCGCCGCCGAGCCTGCGGGCCGCGTCGGCGTCGCCGTCGCCGCGCACCAGGCAGGTGACGCGGGCGCCCCGCCCGGCCAGCTCGGTGAGCAGGTGGCCGCCGAGATAGCCGGTGGCCCCGGTCAGCAGCACGCGGACCGGCTCGCGCAGCACCCGCCAGCGGCCGCGGGGCGCCGGGACGCCGTTGTGCAGCAGCTGCCCGGAGGTCGAGACGGCCGCCCTGGCGTGCGGGGGAGCGGCGGCGTCCGCCGCCGCGGCCACGTCGCGGGCGAAGGCGGCGAAGACCCGGTCCGCGTTCTCATGGGACAGCCGCGGCCACGCGTACACCAGGTCCGCGACCAGCCTGCCCTCGACGACGCGGGCCGTGAGGCGGACGCGGTAGAGCGTGTCCCCGGTCGTACAGCGCGCCGAACCGGCCTGCTCGTCCGCGACCGACCAGGCCAGGGACGGCTCGTCGGGCAGCCGGAACGTACCGAGGAAGTTGAAGGCGGCCTCGGGGCGGATGCCGTCGACGTCCATCGGCAGCTGCTCGGCCTCCCGCAGCCGGCGCTCGACCTCCGGTACCCGATCCGCCCCGTCCGGCCCGCCCCCGGCGCCCGGGGCGTCGAGGGCCACCCACTTCACGGCGGTGAACCAGCCGACCGTGTCCAGATACCGCCCGGCGTCGCCGCCGGTCTCCCGCCCGTGCGTCTCCACCTCCACCCCGAGGGCGGGCCGGCCGCTCCAGGCGGACATGGCGTCCGCGAACGCCGACAGCAGGACCGCTTCGAGCCGTTGCGCGCGCCCGTGCCGCGCCACCAGCCGCTCGGTCGCCCGCTCGTCGAGCGTCCAGGTGAGCGTCGCCGGTTCCGGGTCGCCGGCCGGGTCGTCCACGGGCAGCAGCGGGGCGACCGCGCCGCGCACGGCGGCGCCGGCGGACGGCGACGCGGCGGCCCACTCGTAGAAGTCGGCCGTCGGCGGCAGTTCGGCCGGGCCGCCGGACAGCTCCGCCCGGTAGGCGGCGGCGAGGTCGTCGAGCAGGATGCGCCAGGACAGCCCGTCGACGGCGAGATGGTGCGCGATCACCGCGAGCCGGTCGTCCACGCCGGGCCCGCCCGCGAAGAGATGCACCCGCAGCAGCCGCCCGGCCTCCGGGTCCAGGCTGCGGTGCAGCTCCGTGCAGACGCCGCCCACCGTCTCGGCGACCGAGTCCGCCGGCCGGATCGTGGAGTGGGACACCACGTCCAGGTCGGCCGCCTCCCGCGGCTCTCCCGGACCGTCCGGGCCGACCGGCTGACGCAGCGCCGGATGGCGGCCGAGCACGGCCGTGAGGGCCGCCGCGAGGGCCGGGGCGTCGACCCGTACGCCGCAGCGCAGGACGACGGACTGGTTCCAGTGCCGCGGCTCGTCCACCGGCTGACGGAACAGCCACCGCTGCGCGGGCGCGAGCTCACGCCGCTCGGCGGCGGCCGTGCCGGTCCGCGGCGCCGGGTGCTCGGGGGTGGCGAGGGCGGCCGCCGCCAGGAGCGCCGGGGCCGGGTGCTCGTAGAAGTCCTCGAACGCGACGCGGTGGCCGCGCCGGCGCAGGAACGCGATCGTGCGCATCGCGAGGATCGAGTCCCCGCCCAGGCTCAGCACGTCGGCGTGCGCGTCGACGACGGGCAGACCGAGGGCGTCCGCCCACAGCTCCGCTATGGCACGGGCCAGCGGCTCGGCCGCCCGGTCGGGCCCGTCGGCCTCCGGGGGTTCGGCGGCCCGCTCGTGGCCCGCGCCGCGCGCCCGGGAGGCGATGAGGCCGGACACGAGTGCGCCGAGGCGCTCCCGGTCGAGCTTTCCGTTGGCCCCGTACGGGAAGTGCGGCACCGCGAGGATCGGCTGCGGCACCGAGTAGCCCGGCAGCCGGTCGCGAAGGTACGAGCCGAGCGCGTCGATCGTCTCGCCCTCGCCGCGCCCGTCGGCCAGCCCCACCGCCGCCAGCAGCTGACTGCCCGCCGGCGTATCGCGGACGATCACCGCGGACTGGGTGATGCCGGGGAACCGCTCGATGGCGTGCTCGATCTCGACGGGGTCCACGCGGAAGCCGCGGACCTTCACCTGCCGGTCGGACCGGCCGACGAAGACGAGGTTCCCGTCCGGGCGGCGGCGGCACACGTCGCCCGTCCGGTACACCCACGCGCCGTCGTGCTGGATGAAGCTGCGCGCGGTTTCCTCCGGCCGGCCGAAGTACCCCGCGCTGACGCCCCGCCCGCCGATGTGGAGTTCGCCCTCCGGGCCGTCGGGGACCAGCCGGAGCTCCGCCTCGCCGATCGCGGTGCCGATGGGCGCCGTCGGTTCGTCCGCGGGCAGTTCGGCCGCCGACGAGGCGAGGAAGCACGTGGCGCCGACCGTCGTCTCGGTCGGGCCGTAGTGGTTGGCGACCCGCACCGCGACCCGCTGCCGGAGCAGGCCCGCGGCGAGCGAGCGCGGCAGCGGCTCGCCGCCGAGCAGCACGGTGTCCAGGGCCGGGCTGTCGGACGGCCGCCCGGCCAGCAGCGCCGTCAGGTGCGACGGCGTCGTCTTGAGCATCGTCACGCCCGCTTCGCGCAGCGCGGCCCAGAACGACTCCGGGTCGCGCGCCCGGTCGTCGGGCACGACGTGCACCGAACCGGCGGTCGCGAGCGCGAGCAGCCAGGCGGTGTGGCCGAGGTCGGCCGCCAGCGTGGTGACGTGGGCGACGCACGGGGCGTCCGCGTCGGTGAGCCCCAGCCGGTCACGGAGCGACTGCGCGTAGTGCACCGTGTTGGCGTGGGTGACCGCGACGGCCTTCGGCTCCCCGCGCGACCCCGAGGTGAACGACAGATACGCCACGTCGGCCGGCCGGCAGCGCGCGGCGTCGGGCGACTCCACGGGTGCGGACACGGCCAGCGCGTCGACGTCGAGCACCTCGGTCCCGTACGGCTCGGGCGCCACGATCTCCGCGGTCGTGGTCAGCGCGCAGCGCGCCTCGACGGCGTCCAGCCGCCTGCGGGCGTCGGCCGCGCTCCACCCCGCGTCGACCAGCACCGCGGCGGCCCCCGAGCGCAGCACCCCGTACAGCAGGGCGCACATCCTGGCGTCCCTGGCCCCGAACAGCGCTACCCGGTCGCCGCGGCCGACGCCCAGACCGCTCAGCCGGGCCGCCACATGGCCTGCCACGACGTCGAGCGCCCGGTAGTCGAAGGTGCGCTCGCCGTCGCTCAGGGCGGGGCGGTCCGGGTAGACCGCGGCGTTGCGTATGAGCAGGTCGGACAGCGATGCGGTGGATCGAAGGGCACGGGTCATGTTCGTTGGCCTCCGGTTGTGGCATGCGAGGAGATGTCACCGGCGATGAAGGCGGTCAGTTCCTCGCGGGCCGGCAGCCGCTGGGCCAGTTCCCAGGCGACCATGCGGTGCAGCCCGTCGAGGTGGATGAAGCCGTCGCCGACGCGCACGTCCGCGTAGTGGTCATGCGGTACCGGGTGGGTACTGAGGTAGAGCGAGGTGAACGCGGAGTCCCGGAAGAGGTCGATCTTCGCCGTGCACACCGGGTTGCCCTCGGACCACTCCGCCTCACGCGCCCGGATGAGCCGCACGGCCTGGCCGATGGTGAGCCCGGTGCGCGGCACCAGCTCGTACGCGCCGCCCTCGCTGAGGTGCCAGGGCAGCATCACGTCGAGGACGTCGGCGCGGCACAGCCGGACCTCGGACCAGGTGCCGAACGCCTTGTCGGCCAGCTCCAGGCAGTTCTCCGTGTCCTGATTGGTGTTCCCCCGGTGCTGCCGTGCGACGGGGTGCTCCCGCCGGAATTCCCGCTGCACCTCGTCGAAGGTGACTGAACTGACGACCTGCATGATGGGTGCCCCTCCTCAAGGTCCTCAAGGCGCTCATGGTGCTCATGGTTCCCATGGACCTCATCGTCCTCACAGCGAGTCGGCGTACTCGGTGAAGTGCCGTTCCGCGAACAGCTCGGGCCACCGGCCGCCGTCGAGGCCGAGGTCCCGCGCCTTGGCGAGCATGCCTCGCCAGTAAGGCTTCACGGGCCGCCACCGGGCTCCGGTCTGGCAGTATGACGCGTCGACGAAGTAGCGGGGGCGGGCCGCCTCGTCGGATCCGGTGATGGGCCTGCGGGCGTGCAGCAGCGCCGAGTTGACGAGCACGGTCGAGCCCGGCGGCAGGCTGTCGATCTCGATCTCGCCGGGCAGTTCGGCGGTGCCTAGGTGGGCGAGCGCGGCCTTGCCGCGGGGTTCGCGGTGGGAGCCGGGCAGGAGCGTGAGGTTGCCGATCGTCCCGTCCAGGCCGCCGATGTAGTGCAGCGTGTGCACCATCAGCAGCCCGGGGTCCCCGTCGTCGTTGGGTTCATAGTCGTGGTGCCAGGGCTTTCCGGCCATTCCGGGATTGTGCCGGTCGCTGTGCAGATGATGGAAGACGAATGAGGTTCCTATGAGTTCCCGCAGCACCCGCATCAACGGCTCATAGGCCAGGAGTTCGCCGTGCGCGGGAAGCTCCAACTCCAGCACCGGCAATAAACCGTCGGGGGAGGGGTTGACACAGGCGTCAATGGAGCGAGCGCGCAGACCGTCGTCCACCCAGTGGTCCACCTCGACGGTGAGGCGATCCCGTAGCGACTGCGGCAGCAGACCGGGGAGAACGAGGTAACCCGACTCCGCGAACTGCTCCCGCCGCGTCAGGACGGTCCCGCTGTCCTTGAAAATCGGTGGCATATGGGCATTCACACCCTCTCACGTGACGATCACGTCGTGAACGTGTCTTCCAAGCGGCCGGTCTAGCGGCCGGTTTTCATGGACGAACCCGGTTCAATGGCTCTTCGATACCGCGCGGTAGCTCTGCTGGAATGCTGGTGCCCGGCCTGTTACGGGCCCGGCGGACACCAGGACGGCTGCGGAGATCGAGTCCGGGCCCGGCTGCATCGGATTCTGTGCCATTCGGCCGCGGGCGGCATAGGCAGGGTTTGGGTCAAGATTCGGGTCGGATTTGAGGCACGGTTCGGATCGGGGTTTGGGGCGAGGCGGGGTTTGAGGTTCGGGGCAAGGGCCTGGCCAGGGTTCGAGGCGCGGGCCGGGTCAAAATTCGGGTCAAAGTTGGGGAAATTCGCGGCGGAGTCATTCCGGATCCCCGGAGTCGACGACCGCGACCCGCTCGGTTTCGCGCGGCGGGGAGATACGGCGGGGGGCCGGGGCGGAGCGCCCGACGATCGGACCGGCGACCTCTCGGGTATCGCGGGCAGTCGGCGAACTCGCCCTGCCCAGCGGGGAGAACCTGGTACCGAGCCATACCAGGAGCTGAACGGCGGCCGCGGCCGCGAACAGCGCCGGGGCGCCGAACTCGGTGAGCAGCAGGCCGCCGCTCACCGCGCCCACCGGCACGGCCGCGAAGGGCACGGCACGCTGCAGCCCGACGACCCTGCCCAAGAACCGCGCGTCGACCGCGCCCTGACGGTAAGTCCGCCACGGGACGATGAAAAGCGACGTGGAGGCCCCGGCGAGAAACCAGGCCACGGTCAGCGCGCCGACATCGATCCGGACGGCGGGCAGCAGCAGCGCGACGGCCATCGCGCCCATCGCGCTCTGCATGAGCGCGCCCGCCGAGAACCTCCGGAGCAGGGCCGGCGTGACCGCGGCGCCCAGCACCGCGCCGAGCCCCTGCGCCGCGGAGACCACCGCGAGCGACGCCGAGAGCCGGCCGTCCGGACCGGCCACGATGTAGATCAGGTTGGCCGTGACCGCGGGGAAGGTGAAGTTGGACAGCGTCAGCAGCACCGTGGCCCACAGCAACCCCTTGTTCTTCATGACCAGGCGCAGCCCCGCGAGGGAGTCCGCGCCCAGGGAACGGCATGTCGCGCCCAGCGGCGCACGCCGGCGCCGGCCGGCCGCGAGGACCGCCGTGCCGCTGATCAGCGCGGCGGACAGCATGAACGAGACCGCGTTCGCGAGGCTCGCCACCGTCGGCCCCAGCAGCGCGACGACCGCCACGCCCGCGATGGGGCCGAGCATGCTGAGCGTGCCGTCCGCCCCCTGGATCCAGGCGTTCATGGCGGCCCGCCGCCCCGGCGCCACCCGGTCGGTGAGGAACCCCTGGAAGGCGGGGAACGAAAACGGCCGAACACAGCCCAGCAGGAAGGCCGCCGCGAGCACCGGGCCGACCGACGCGTGGGCCAGACACAGGGCACCGACCCCGGTGACGATCACCGCGGAGACCGCGTCGCAGCGGATCATGAGCTGCCGCCGGTCCGTACGGTCGGCGACGACCCCGCTGAACAGGCCGATGACCACGTAGGGAACGAACTCGACCGCGTAGGTGAGCGCCGTCGAGATCGCCGAACCCGTCAGCTGGAGCACCAGGGCCGGCAGTGCGAACCGGAAGATCCAGTCGCCGCCGCTGGAGACGATGAACGCGGCCCGCAGCAGCACCTCGTCCCTGTGCCGGGCGCCGTCGCTCATGTACGGGGTCTGGTATCGGGGCGGGTGAATCCTAAAGGGCGTTCGCCCAGGTGATTCCGGCGATTTCGGTGTCCCGGACGATTCCGGAGCCCAGGTGGCGAAACGCCGGTCGTTCGCCGTCGGCGGGTGGCCGCCGCCGGGCGGCGGGGCGGGCGCGTACGGGATTCAGGCGGGTGCGGACGGGATTCAGCCGAAGTCCGTGCGTTGTTCATCGGCAATCCCCTCGGCTGCGTCGGTGTGTGCTGCACGATTTGGACGCCGCCTCGGCGTGTGTGCCGGGTGCCGGCTAAGGGTGTTACTGCGGAGTCAGGCAAACCCATGTCTGATGCCTCATCAGGAAGAAAGCCCGGATCGGTCGCGGGGGGCCGGGATTCGGATTCGACGCGCTGGGAATGGGCGGCCGCTGAGCGAGGTCGCGCCTAGTGGCGCGGCCCCCGGCCAGGGTTCCGGCGGAGTGCGGAGAGCGTGACTAACAGATGCTCTCGGCAACGTAGTTGGTATACGTAGCGATCAATGGGATGTGAACTTAACAAGGGCGCGAGCATCATGTCTAGACCTCTGCGGAGAGGCTCTCCGGATTCGACGTGTGGCGCCGTGTCACGAATATGTGACCTGGACCACATAGTTCTTGACAGGTGTCCGGGCCCTGCTCAAGCTCATCTGCGTCGGCCTGAACCACAACAATCTGTGGGCCGACTCGGAGACGGAGGCTCATGCTCCAGCCGTCAGGCGTTTTCTCCACCGGCCCCGGCATTCCCCCGGCGAACTCCGCACGGACGCAATGCGGAAACCGCCGTGGAGCGCGACCGCCGCAGGACGGCACGCGCTTCTCGGATTCTCCGGGCCGGCATTCGGCAATGAGCGTCCGGCCGCCCTGAGCCCGAGCCCTCTTAGCCTCCTGAGCTCCTTGAGCCCCCGAGTGCCTTGGGCCCCTGAGCTCCTTGGGCCGCGGCCTTGATACGCGTCGCACCGCGGGTCCTCTGCCGAGCCGAGGGTCCTCTGCCGAACCGCGGGTCCACTGTCGAGCCGAGGGTCCTCTGCCGTCGTTTTTCCGTCGCCGGGCGGGCTGAGGCCGTCACATGCGTGACCCGGCCGACAACGGCGTCGGCCGGGTCACCCGTGTCGCGGTCTCAGCTGTTGCAGCGGCCCCGGTCCGCGGCCTCCAGCGCGAAGTCGGACACCTGGTCCCGGTCGTCGAAGGCGATGCGGTAGCGCTGGCCGTGCTTCGCGCCGGGGACCGGCGTCTCGAAGATCCAGTCGTCGACCTTCTTCAGCCGGGGATAGGCCGCCTTGACCCGGTCCAGACCGGTGCCCATGGTGACGCCCTCGGGCGTGTGGATCCGGTCCGTGCCGGTGATCATCGCCACGCCCTTGCGGGACTCGATGAACACGCCGCCGCCGGGGTTCGGCTTCCCCTCGGCGGGGCGCAGGTGGTAGACGGAGCAGCCACCGCCTCCCTTCTTGTCCACCAGCAGGCCGGTCTGCTCCGCCGCGCCCTCGGACTGCCCGAGGTGGAGGCTCTTGTAGCCGTCCGGCCCCAGCACGCCGCCGCCGGGCGCGGCGGGTTGCGCGTTGGCGCTGCCGACCGGTGTGAGCAGCAGCAGTCCGGCTGTCGCCGCGGTCGCGATGATGCGCTTCATCGTGAACTCCGTTCCTGTTCTAGTCGTGCGGGACGCGGGTTCGGGCAGCACGTACCGGGCGAGGACCGTCACCGGGCGGGGGCCCCGAGGACCGGGCCGACCCGTGAGGCCAACGCGACCCGAGCGTGCCGTGCGACCCGTGTGTGCTGTGTGTGCCGTGCGTAGGGTGCGTACGGTCGGTGGATCCGTACCCCGGCCGCACCCGGTGATCACCTCTCTCGCGGCACTGGGGGCGCGTACCCGAGCGGCGGCCGCTCACACTGCCCTCCTCGCGCCGCCCGCCGGCACCGGCCGTTCGCACCGCCTGCCGACGTCGGACGTGCATCGGACGTGCATCTGACGTGCACACGGCCTCGCACGCCCCGCTGACGCCGTCATCCGCTGTCGCGCCTTGCGATATCGGGCTGCTACGCCGGCCCGGCAAGATCTCAACTGCACGTCCCGTAGCGGCTGCCGAAGGACGTTGATCGGTCCGCAGACGACGGGCGCGCTCCGGCGCGCTCTGGAGCAACCGCTGAGAGCACCGAACTTATGGCCCGACTCGCCGCGAAGGAGCCCTGAGGCGCGATGGTGCATGGAACCGGTTCCGGCTCGCCCCTGTTGTGGATGCTGAGCGGCAGCGGCCGGGAGCCGCTGGCGGACCGGGCACGGCGCCTGCGTGAGCACCTCCGCCGCCAGGAGGACTGGCGCCCGGCCGATGTCGGGCTCGCCCTCGCCGGTTCCGCGCTCGCCGGGAGACGGCGCGCAGCGCTGGTCGCGGAGGACCGGAGCGGATTCCTGGACCTCCTGGAGGCGCTCGCCGACGGCCGTTCCGCGCCCGGACTCGTCGAGGCCGAGAGCGGAAGCGGGAACGGAGGCAGAAGCGGGAGCACGGCTTATAGCGGTGCCGGGGCCAGCGCCGGCAGGGTGGCATTCGTCTACCCCGGCCAGGGCGCCCAATGGCCCGGCATGGCCGCCCGGCTGCTGGAGACCTCCCCGCCCTTCCGACGCCGCATGGACGACTGCGCCCAGGCGCTGGAAGCCTTCACCGACTGGTCCCTGATCGACCTGCTGCGCGGCGCGCCCGGCTCGCCGAGCCTCGCCCGCGCGGACGTCGTGCAGCCCGTGCTGTTCGCCATGACGCTGTCGCTGACGGAACTCTGGCGCGCGTACGGAGTGGAGCCCGGCGCCGTACTGGGCCACAGCGTCGGCGAGATCACCTCGGCCGCCGTCGCCGACGCGCTGTCCCTGGACGACGCCGCGCGGGTCGTCGCCCTCTGGAGCCAGGCCCAGGCGACGCTGGCCGGGCGGGGCGAGATGGTCTCCGTCATGGCGGCCGCGGAGGAGCTGGCCCCGAGGCTGGAGCGGTGGCCCGGCCGGCTGGTCGTCGCCGCGGTCAATGGCCCCCGCTCCGTGATCGTCTCGGGAGACGCCGACGCGGCCGAGGAACTGCTCACCGACCTCGCGCGGGCCGGAGTGCACGCCCGGAAGGTCGCGGTGGGGCTCGCCGCCCACTCCGCGCACATCGACGAGATCCTCCCCCGGATGCGTACGGACCTCGCGCCCATCCGGCCCCGCCCCGCCCGGATCCCCTACTACTCCGCGCTGACCGGCGGCCTGCTGGAGGACCCGGTCCTCGACGCCGACTACTGGTGCCGCAACCTGCGTAGCCGCGTCAGCTTCGCGTCGGCCACCCGCGCCCTGCTCGCCGACGGCTACGGCACGCTGCTGGAGGTCAGCCCGCACACCGTCCTCACCTCCGCCATGCAGGACAGCGCCGAGGAGAGCGGCGCCGAGGCGCACGTCATGGGGACGCTCCGGCGCGATCAAGGGGACCGCAGGCGGTTCCTGACCTCGCTGGGCGAGCTGTGCGCACAGGGAGCGGAGCCCGACTGGCAGGCGGTGTACGAAGGCCACGACGCCCGGCCCGCCGAACTTCCCCCGCACCTCCTCGAAGTGGGATCGGGATCGGGGTCGGACGCGGAATCGGAATCGGCAGCGTCGGCCGGGGCGGAGGGGCTGGAGGCGCACCGCAGGGAGGCGACCGTCGACACTCCAGGGGGCGCGCTCCGTGCCGAGCTGGCCGTGCTTCCGGCGGCGGGGCAGCGGACGGCGCTGCTGAAGCTCGTCGCCCGCGAGGTCGCCGGGCTCCTGGGCCGGCCCGGCCCCGTACCGGCGGACCAGCCGTTCCTCGACCTCGGCTTCGACTCCGTCACGGCCGTGGAGCTGCGCAACCGGCTGAGCGCGGTCACCGGGCTGCGGATACCGGCCACCGCGGTCTTCGACCACCCGACACCGGGGACCCTCGCCGAGGCGCTCCGCGCGGAACTGGCGGATGACGAGCCCGACGCCGACGCCGAGGCGGCAGGCGGCGCGCCTCTCACGGCCGCCGCCGACGACGACCCCGTCGTGATCGTGGGCATGGGGTGCCGCTACCCCGGCGGCGCCCGCACCCCCGACGAACTGTGGCAGCTGGTGTCCGACGGCGCCGACGCCGTCACGCCCTTCCCGACAGACCGGGACTGGGACACCGCCGCCCACTACGACCCCGAACCGGGCCGGCCCGGCCGCTACTACCAGCGGGAAGCGGGCTTCCTGCACGACGCGGCCGAGTTCGACGCGCGGTTCTTCGGGATCTCGCCGCGCGAGGCCCTGGCCATGGACCCGCAGCAGCGGCTGCTGCTGGAGACGAGCTGGGAGGTCTTCGAACGGGCCGGTATCGACCCGACGTCGCTGCGCGGAAGCCGGACGGGGGTGTTCGTCGGCGCGATGACCATGGACTACGGGCCGCGCCTCCAGGACGCCGACGAGGTCGGCGGGCACCTGCTCACCGGCAACACCGGAAGCGTCGCGTCCGGCCGACTCGCCTACACCCTCGGCCTGGAGGGCGCCGCGATCACCGTCGACACGGCCTGCTCCTCGTCGCTGGTGGCCCTGCACCTCGCGGCGCGCGCCATCCGCTCCGGCGAGTGCTCCATGGCCCTGGCCGGCGGCGCGACGGTGATGTCGACCGTGGGCATGTTCGTAGAGTTCAGCCGCCAGGGCGGTCTCGCGCCGGACGGCCGCTGCAAGGCGTTCGCGGCGAACGCCGACGGATTCGGCCTCGCCGAGGGCGTGGGGATGCTGCTGCTGGAACGGCTGTCGGACGCGCGGCGGTTGGGGCATCCGGTGCTGGCGGTGGTGCGGGGGAGCGCGGTCAATCAGGACGGTGCGAGCAATGGGCTGACGGCTCCCAATGGTCCGTCGCAGCAGCGGGTGATCCGTGCGGCGCTGGCGGACTCGGGGCTGCGTGCGGCGGATGTGGACCTGGTGGAGGCGCACGGTACGGGGACCCGGCTCGGTGACCCGATCGAGGCGCAGGCGCTCCTGGCGACGTACGGTCAGAACCGCGCGGCCGAGCGGCCGTTGAGGCTCGGGTCGCTCAAGTCGAACATCGGTCACACGCAGGCGGCGGCCGGTGTGGGCGGTGTCATCAAAGCGGTGCTGGCGATGCGTCACGCGGTGATGCCGAAGACGCTGCATGTGGACGGTCCGACGCCGGAGGTGGACTGGTCGGCGGGCGCGGTGGAACTGCTGACGGAGTCCCGCCCGTGGGATGCGGGCGATGGCCCACGGCGGGCGGGGGTGTCGTCGTTCGGAGTGAGCGGCACCAACGCGCACGTCATCCTCGAAGAGGCGCCCTCGGCACCCGATGAGGCCGTGCCCGGTGAGGCCGTGCCCGCGCCCGGCTCGACGGCTCTGGCATGGACGCTCTCCGCCAAGAGCGAGCAGGCCCTGCGCGACCAGGCGCACCGGCTGCTCGACGCCCCGGCCGGGCCGAGCCCCGCGGATGTCGGCTACTCCCTGGCGACGGGGAGGGCGGCCCACCAGTACCGCGCGGTACTGGTCGGCGTCGGCACGGACGCCCACGACTTCCGGCAGACCCTGAACGCCCTGGCCACGGGTTCCGGCGCCCCCGGCCTCGTACAGGGAACTGCCGGTACGAGCGGCGAAGTGGCCTTCGTCTTCCCCGGCCAGGGCTCGCAGTGGGTGGGGATGGCCGCCGAACTCCTCGACACGGAACCGGTGTTCGCGGCTCGGGTCGCGGAGTGTGGGCGGGCTCTGTCGCCGTTTGTCGACTGGTCTTTGGAAGATGTTCTACGGGCACGGGTTGACGCTCCGTCATTGGAGCGGGTTGACGTGGTGCAGCCGGTGTTGTTCGCGGTGATGGTGTCGCTGGCAGCGGTGTGGCGTTCGTACGGCATCGAGCCGGGTGCGGTTGTCGGTCATTCTCAGGGTGAGATCGCTGCCGCGTGCGTGGCGGGTGCGTTGTCGTTGGATGACGCGGCGCGGGTGGTGGCGTTGCGGAGCAAGGCGCTGCGCGCCTTGTCGGGGCGTGGCGGAATGGTGTCCGTGGCCCTTCCGGCGGCGGAAGTGGGGGAGTGGCTGAGCGACTGGGACGGCAAGCTTTCAGTCGCCGCAGTCAATGGCCCTGCTTCTACCGTGGTGTCGGGTGACGCGGGCGCGTTGGACGAGTTGTTGGAGCGGGCCGAGGCGCGGGAGGTGCGGGCCCGGCGCGTACCGGTGGACTATGCCTCGCATTCTTCTCACGTAGAGGACATTCACGAACAACTGCTTTCCGCACTCGCGGAATTGACGCCACGACAGGCGAATGTGCCGTTCTATTCGACAGTCACCGGTGAGCCGCTGGACACCTCCGAATTGGACGCCGACTACTGGTATCGGAATCTGCGGCAGACGGTGCGTTTCGAGGAGGCGACGCGGGCGCTGTTGGCGGAGGGGTTCCGGTTCTTCGTGGAGCCGAGTGCTCATCCGGTGCTGGCGGTGGGGGTGCAGGAGTCGGCGGAGGCGGCCGGGGTCGAGGCGGTGGTGCTGGGGTCGCTGCGCCGTGATGACGGCGGCCGGGAGCGTCTGTTGCTGTCGCTCGGTCAGGCGTGGGCGAGCGGGCTGCCGGTGGACTTCTCCGGCGCGTACCCCGGCGCGCGCCGCGTGGACCTGCCCACCTACCCGTTCCAACGCGAACGCTTCTGGTTGACCTCGTCGTCTCCTTCCCCCTCCTCCTCTGATTCTTCTGCGCCCGCCGAAGACCTCTTCGAGAGGCTGGAGCGGCAGGATCACGCTCAGCTGTCCAAGACGCTCGGGGTCGGTCTCGAAGCCCTGGGCGAGGTGCTTCCGGCCCTGTCCGCCTGGCGTTCCGTGCAGACACACGAGCGGCGCGCGGACTCCTGGCGCTACCACGTCGGCTGGCGCCCGGTGCCGGTGCCGGTCTCGCCCGGCGCCCCGCTCTCCGGCCGCTGGCTGGCGGTAGTCCCAGAAGCCCCCGGCACTCCCGGTGCCCCCGCGCACGATGCCGTGGCCGGAGTCCTCGACGCCCTCGCCGGCGCCGGCGTCGACCTGACCCTCGTCGCCGCCGCCGGTCCGGGGGCTACGCGCGAGGAACTGTCCGCCGCGCTGGCGGAAGCGGCCGTGGCCGACGAGGGGCAGCCGGTGGCCGGAGTGCTCTCCCTCCTCGCCTGGGAGGAGCGACCGCACCCCGAACACCCTGAACTCACTGGAGCGTTGGCGATCACTCTCGCCCTGTCCCAGGCGCTCGGGGACGCCGGGATCGACGCCCCGCTGTGGCTGCTGACCCAGGGGGCGGCGGTCGTCGGCAGGGCCGAACGGCCCGGTACGCCCGCGCACGCGGCCGTCGCCGCACTCGGTCGCACGGTGGCGCTGGAACATCCCCAGCGCTGGGGCGGGCTCGTCGATGTGCCTGCGGCGCTCGACGAGCGGGCCGCCCTCCGCCTGTGCGCGGTGCTGGCCGGTGCGGCGGCCGACGAGGAGCAGGTGGCGGTGCGTTCCACCGGAGTGCTCGGGCGACGGCTGCTGGCCGCGCCCCAGCGCCCGTACGCGACCGGCGGGCGCTGGGAGCGGGGCGGAACGGTCCTGGTGACCGGCGGTACCGGCGGCGTCGGCTCGTACACCGCCCGCAGGCTCGCGGCGCAGGGCGCCGAACGGCTCCTCCTCGTCAGCCGGCGCGGCGCCGACGCCCCCGGAGCGGAGGGGCTGCGCGCGGAGCTCGCGGAGCTGGGCGCGACAGTGGACATCGCCGCCTGCGACATCGCCGACCGGGAGGCGCTGGCCGCGCTGGTCGCCGGCATCCCGGCCGAGTCCCCGCTCACCGGCGTCTTCCACGCGGCGGGCGTACTGGACGACGGGCTGCTCGACGCGCTGACCCCCGCCCGGCTCGCCGTCTCGCTGCGGGCCAAGCTGACGGCCGCTCAGTACCTGCACGAGGTCACCGCCCACCTCGACCTCGCCGCCTTCGTCGTCTTCTCTTCGGTCATGGGCGTCGTCGGCAATGCCGGACAGGGTAACTACGCCGCCGCGAACGCCGCGATGGACGCCCTGGTCGCCCTCCGCCGCGCCGACGGCCTGCCCGGAACCTCCATCGCCTGGGGCGCGTGGGCCGTGGAGGGGATGCTCGACGACGAAGTCGCCTCCCGGCTGCGGGACTTCGGCATGCCGGTGATGGACCCCGAGTCCGCCGTCACCGCGATCGACCGCGCTGTGGCGGAGAACGACGGGCTCGTCCTGGTGGCCGACGTCGACTGGCGGCGGTTCGCCGAAGGGACGGGGCTGCGGTCCCGCGCGCTGCTGGCCGAGCTGCCGGGCCCGAGGGCGGCGGGCGCTGTGGGTTCGGTGGGCTCGCCGGACGAGGCGGGCCGAGGCGCCGCGCCGGGGGACCGTGACGGTGCGGACGGCAACAGCGTTCGCGCCGGGCTGGCCGCGCTGGCGAGTGCTGAGGACCGTATCCAGTACGCCACTGACCTGGTACGCACTCACACAGCCGCTGTTCTGCGGCACAAGACGGCCGACGCGGTGCGGCCCGCCGAGGCGTTCGCCGCGCTGGGCCTCGACTCCTTGACCGCGGTGGAACTGCGCAACCGGCTCGGCGGCGCGACCGGCCTCAAGCTGCCCGCCACCGTGGTGTTCGACCACCCCACACCGGGTGCGCTCGCCGAACGGCTCATCAGCGAACTGACCGCGCTGGGGGAGTCGGGCGCGGCCGTAGCCGCTGTCGGCTCCGGGACGGCGGCCGTGGTCGAAACCGTGCAGCAGGGACGCCCCCAGCACGGCGAAGACCCCATCGCCATCGTCGGCATGGGCTGCCGGTTTCCCGGAGGAGTCGAACAGCCGCAAGAATTCTGGAAGTTGCTGGCCGACGGGGTCGACGCGGTGGGGGCCTGGCCGCTGGACCGGGGCTGGGACACCGAGGGCCTGTACGACCCCGACCCCGACCACCCCGGAACCACCTACAGCGACCAGGGCGCGTTCATCGCCGATGTCAGCGGCTTCGACGCCGAGTTCTTCGGCATCTCGCCGCGCGAGGCCCTCGCCATGGACCCGCAGCAGCGGCTACTCCTGGAGACCTCCTGGGAGGCGATCGAGGCGGCCGGGCAGGACCCAAACTCACTGAGGGGCCGTCAGGTCGGGGTGTTCTTCGGCACCAACGGCCAGGATTACCTGGCGCGGTTGGAGGGGTCGCCCGGCGCGTCCGAGGGGCACTTCCTCACCGGCAACACCGCCAGCGTGCTCTCCGGCCGGGTCTCCTACGCCCTCGGCCTCGAAGGGCCCGCGCTCACCCTCGACACGGCGTGCTCGTCCTCCCTCGTCGCCCTCCACCTCGCCGTGCAGGCCCTGCGCCGCGGCGACTGCGAGCAGGCGCTCGCGGGCGGCGTCACCGTGATGAGCACGCCCAAGCTCTTCGTGGAGTTCAGCCGCCAGCGCGGACTCGCGCCCGACGGGCGGTGCAAGGCGTTCTCCGCGGACGCCGACGGCACCGGCTGGGGCGAGGGCGCGGGCGTGCTGCTGCTGGAGCGGCTGTCGGCGGCCCGCCGCCATGGCCACCCCGTACTCGCGCTGGTCAGCGGCACCGCCGTGAACCAGGACGGGGCCAGCAACGGGCTCAGCGCGCCCAGCGGGCCCGCCCAGCAGAACGTCATCCGCGCCGCCCTCGCCGACGCCGGGCTGCGGCCCGAGGAGATCGACGCCGTCGAGGCGCACGGCACCGGGACCCGGCTCGGCGACCCCATCGAGGCGCAGGCGCTGCAAGCCGTCTACGGCGCGCACCGGACCGCCGACCGCCCGCTGTGGCTCGGCTCCGTCAAGTCCAACATCGGGCACACGCAGGCGGCGGCGGGCGTCGCGGGCGTCATGAAGATGGTGCTGGCCATCCGCAACGGCGAGCTGCCGGGCACGCTGCACCTCGGCGAGCCCAACCCGCACGTCGACTGGTCGGCGGGCGGGCTCCGGCTGCTCGCCGAGCGGACGCCCTGGCCCGAGCACGGCGGTACGCGCCGCGCGGGCGTGTCCTCCTTCGGCATCAGCGGCACCAACGTCCACGTGGTCCTGGAGCAGGCTCCGCAGGGCACGGGCGGTACGGGGAGTACGGGCGACACGGACAACCCAGAGGGCAACCCGGAGGGCAACCCGGAGGGCATGGGCTTCACGGAGGGCATGGGCTTCACGGAGGGCACGGGCGACCCGGAGGGCACGGGCGGCAGTGCTCCCGGCGGTGGCGGCCCCGAGCCCGCCCGGCCCCTGCCCGTACCGCTGCTGCTCTCCGCCGCGACCCCGCCGGCGCTCCGGGCCCAGGCGGACCGGCTCCATACCCGCCTCGCCCCTCTCGCCGACCGCCCGAACGGCGGCCCGAACGGCGGCCCGAACGGCGGCCCGGATGGTGGCCCGGATGGTGGCCCGGATGCCGGCCTGGATGCCGGCCTGGCGGACGTCGCCTATTCGCTCGTCTCCGGCCGGGCCGCGCTGGAGCACCGCGCCGCGGTCCTCGGTACGGACGCGGAGTCCGCGCTGCGGGCGCTGCGGGCGTTCGCCGACGGCCGCCGCCCGGCCTCGGTGGTCACGGGCGCGGCGGGCCTGCCCGGCCGCACGGCCTTCCTCTTCCCCGGCCAGGGCAGTCAGCGCGCGGGCGCCGGAGCGCAGCTCTACCGCGACGAACCGTTCTTCGCCGACGCCCTCGACGAGGTACTGACCGAACTGGACCCGCACCTCGAAGTGCCGCTGCGCGACGTCCTGTTCGCCGAGGCGGGCACGCATGAGGCGGAGCTGCTGGAGCGGACCCGCTTCACCCAGCCCGCGCTGTTCGCCCTGGAGACCGCGCTGTTCCGGCTCGTACGGCATTGGGGCGTACGGCCCGATCTGCTGCTGGGCCATTCGATCGGCGAGGTGGCCGCCGCCCATGCCGCGGGCGTCCTGGACCTGCGCGACGCGTGCAAGCTGGTCGCCGCTCGCGGCCGGCTGATGGACGCGCTGCCCGAGGGCGGGGCGATGGCGGCGGTCGAGGCGGAGGAGTCGGAAGTACGGGAGGTACTTGCTGACTGCCTTTCACCAGGCGTTGTGTCAGCGGATATCGCCGCTGTCAACGGGCCCGGCTCCACCGTGGTGTCCGGCGACGCGGAAGCGGTGCTGCGGCTCGCCGAGGAGTTCCGCTCCCGTGGCCGCCGCACCAAGCGACTGGCCGTCAGCCACGCCTTCCACTCCGCGCGGATGGACGGGATGCTCGACGAGTTCCGGCGCGTGGCGGAGGGGCTGACCTACTCCGCGCCCCGGATCGCGGTGGTCTCGAACCTGACCGGCGCACCGGCCTCCGCCGACGAACTGTGCTCCCCCGACTACTGGGTCCGGCACGTCCGCGGCACCGTACGGTTCCTCGACGGCGCCCGCAGGCTGCGGGCCGAAGGCGCGACGACGTTCCTGGAGCTGGGGCCGGGCGGGGTGCTCTCCGGCATGCTGCACGGCTGCCTGGAGGACGCCGACGGCTGCGAGACGCTGCCGATGCTGCGGGAGGGGCGGCCCGAGGCCGCCGCCGTGCGAGCCGCGCTGGCGGGGCTGCACGTGCGCGGCGTACCGGTCGACTGGTCGACCGGCTGGCGCGGCACGGACGTACGCCGCGTGAGCCTGCCCACCTACGCCTTCCAGCGCAAGCGCTTCTGGCCCGAGCCCGTACCCGCCGCTGCGGACACGGCGGCTGACGGTCTGTGGGATCTGCTCGACCGCCCCGACGGGGTACGGGCCTTCGCCGCCGAACTGGGCCTGGACGAGGGCGCCGCGCTCGCGCTGGAGGACGTGCCGCGGGCACTGGCGTCCCGGCGGGCACGGCGCGCGGCCGACGCCGCCGCCGACCGCCTGCGCTACCGCGTCGGCTGGCAGCCGCTCGGCGCGCCGCCCGCCCCGCACCTCTCCGGCACTTGGCTGCTCGTCACCCCGGTGGTCAGCGGGCCGGACGGCGCCGAGCGCGCCCGCGCCTGCGAGCGGGCCCTCGCCCGGCACGGCGCGGAGGTCGCGGTCCTGCCGGTCGCGGCCGGAACGGGGCGCGCGGAACTGGCCGACCTGCTGCCGCCGGATGTCACCGGCATCGCGGGCGTACTGTCGCTGCTCGCCTTCACGGCCGCCGACCGCCGCGGACCGGAGCCGTCCCCCGCCGCACCGAGCGCCGCCCTGGCCGCAACCCTGCTGCTCATCCAGGCCCTGGGCGACCGCGGACTGGACGCGCCGCTGTGGTGCGTCACGAGCGGGGCCGTGGGGCCGACGGAGGCCCCGGCGTCCGATGGCCCGGTGCCGGATGCCTCGGCGTCAGATGCTCCGGCGTCGGAGGCCCCGGCGTCCGATGCCCTGGCGTCCGATGTCCTGGCGTCGGAGGCCCCGACGCCGGACCCCCTGGCGTCCGATGTCCCGGCGTCGGACGCCCCCGCCCCCGTCGACCCCGTGCAAGCCGAACTGTGGGGCCTCGGGCGGGTCGCCGCGCTCGAACTGCCGCACCGTTGGGGCGGCTTGGTCGACCTGCCCGGCGCGCTGGACGACGCGGCGCTGAGCGGGCTGTGCTCCGTACTGGCCGGGGCGGACGGCGAGGACCAGGTGGCCGTCCGCGCTGCCGGGCTCTTCGGGCGCCGCCTCGACCGGGCGCCCGTCCCCGCCGGTCCCGCCCCCGAGCCCTGGCAGCCGCGCGGCACCGTGCTGATCACCGGCGGTACGGGCGGCCTCGGCGCGCACGTGGCGCGGAAGCTGGCGGCGGACGGGGCCGAACACCTCGTACTGCTCAGCCGGCGCGGCCCCCAGTCGCCGGGGGCGGCCGAACTCACCGCCGAACTGTCGGCGCTCGGCGCCCGTACCACCGTCCTGGCCTGCGACGTCGCCGACCGCACCGAACTGGCGCGGGTACTGGAGGGGCTGCGGGCCGAGGACGAGACCGTACGGGCCGTCGTGCACACGGCCGGGCTCACCTCCGACACCCCGATCGAGCACTGCACCCTCGACGACGTGGCCCGGGAGACCGCCGCCAAAACGCTCGGCGCAGACCACCTGGACGCGCTCTTCGACGGCCCGTCGCTGGACGCCTTCGTCCTCTTCTCCTCGATCTCCGCGACCTGGGGCAGCGGCGGCCAGGCCGCCTACGCGGCGGCCAACGCCCACCTCGACGCCCTCGCCGCCGCGCGCCGCGCCCGAGGGCTCGCGGCGACCTCCGTCGCCTGGGGCCCCTGGTCCGGCGCGGGCATGGCCCACGGCGAGGTGGGCCGGCAGCTGCGCCGTCACGGCCTGGTGCCACTGGAGCCGGCGGCGGCGCTCGCCGCGCTCCAGCGGGCGCTGACGCTCGGCGAGAGCGAACTGGTCGTCGCCGACATGGACTGGCAGAGCTTCGCCCCCACGTTCCTGTCGGCCCGCGACAGCGCGCTGCTGCGCAGGCTGCCGGAGGCCGCGCCCGCCCCCGACCACGCCGAGGAGGCTTCCGCACCGGACGCCGGCGACGCGTGGCGGCGGGAACTGGCGGAGCTCCCGGAGCCCGAGCGCGTCCACCGGCTGCGCGAACTCGTCTGCGCCGAGGCGGCCGAGGTGCTCGGCCACGACTCGACCGGCTCCATCGCGGCCGACCGGCCGTTCCGCGAAGCGGGCTTCGACTCGCTGACCGCCGTCGAACTGCGCAACCGGCTGATCGCCGCCACGGGCCTGCCCCTGCCGCTGACCACGGTCTTCGACCACCCGACGGCCACCGCGCTCGGCGACCACCTGCTCGCCGAACTGACCGGCGCCGCGCCACCGCCCCCCTTGGAATCCGCACCGGCCGCCCCGGCCGGCGAACCGCTCGCCATCGTCTCGATGGCCTGCCGCTTCCCAGGCGGCGTCCGCTCGCCCGAGGACCTGTGGCGCCTGGTCGCCGACGGCGTCGACGCCATCGGCGACCTCCCGGCCGACCGCGGCTGGCCGCTGGCCGAGCTGTACGACCCGGACCCCGACCGGCAGGGCACGTTCTATGCCGCGGGCGGCGGATTCCTCGACGGCGCGGGCGAGTTCGACGCCGAGTTCTTCGGGGTCTCGCCGCGTGAGGCCCTCGCCATGGACCCGCAGCAGCGGCTGCTGCTGGAGACCGGCTGGGAGGCGCTGGAACGGGCCGGGATCGACCCGGCCTCCGTCCGCGGCGACCAGGGCGGCGTCTACGTCGGCGTGGCGTCCCAGGGGTACGGGACGGGGCCCCGGGACCCGGCGGCCGACGTCGAAGGGCACCTGCTCAGCGGCACCGTCACCAGCGTGGCGTCGGGCCGGATCTCGTACATCCTGGGCCTGGAGGGGCCGGCCGTGACGGTGGAGACGGCCTGCTCGTCCTCCCTGGTCGCGCTCCACCTCGCTGGGCAGGCGCTGCGGTCCGGGGACTGCTCGTTCGCGCTGGTCGGCGGGGCCGCGGTGATGGCGAGCCCGGACGTCTTCGTGGAGTTCAGCCGCCAGCAGGGCCTGTCGCCCGACGGCCGCTGCCGGTCCTTCGCCCAGTCCGCCAACGGCACGGGCTGGGGCGAGGGCGTCGGCGTGCTGCTCGTCGAGCGGCTGTCCGACGCGCGGCGCCTGGGCCATCCGGTACTGGCGCTCGTACGCGGCACGGCCGTGAACCAGGACGGCGCGAGCAACGGCCTGACCGCGCCGAGCGGCCCCGCGCAGCAGCGGGCCATCAACGCGGCGCTCGCGGGCGCCGGACTGACCGGCCCGCAGATCGACCTGGTCGAGGCGCACGGTACGGGCACGACCCTCGGCGACCCGATCGAGGCGCAGGCGCTGCTGGCGACGTACGGTCAGGACCGCCCGACGGAACGGCCGTTGTGGCTCGGATCGCTGAAGTCCAACATCGGCCACACCCAGGCCGCGGCGGGCGTCGCCGGGGTCATCAAGACCGTCATGGCCCTGCGGCACGCCGTCCTCCCGCGGACGCTGCACGCCGAGGAGGCGTCGAGCCGCGTCGACTGGTCCGCGGGCGCGGTCCGGCTGCTCTCCGAGTCCCGCCCGTGGGAGGCCGCCGGGGACGAGCCGCGCAGGGCCGGAGTCTCCGCGTTCGGAATGAGCGGCACCAACGCGCACGCCGTGCTGGAACAGGCACCCGACGCCGCACCGGTTCCGCACCGCGAGCCCGCCCCGGCCTCGCGTGTCGCCGAGCAGCCCGCACCGCCCGCCGTCCCGTGGTTGCTCTCCGCCCGCACCCCCGGAGCGCTGCGCCGGCAGGCGCGGCAGCTGCTGGACCGGGTGCAGGCCGACCCGGACCTGCGGCCCGCCGATCTCGCCCGAGCGCTCGCCACGTCCCGTACGGCCTTCACCTGCCGGGCGGCGACCGTCGGCGCCGGACGAGACGAACTGCTGGAGTGGCTCGGCGCACTCGCCGAGGGGGCGCCCGCGCCCGGCGCGGTGCGGGGCCGCTCCAGGGACGGCCGGACGGCCTTCGTCTTCCCCGGGCAGGGATCCCAGTGGGCCGGTATGGCCGCGCGACTCCTCGACCGCGAACCGGCGTTCACGCGATCCATCGAACGGTGCGCGCAAGCCCTGGCCCCCTATACGGACTGGTCGCTGACACAGGTGCTGCGCAACGACCCTGACGCCCCGTCACTCGACCGCGTCGATGTCGTGCAGCCCACGCTGTTCGCCGTGATGGTGGCGCTGGCCGACTATTGGCGCGCCATCGGCGTCCGGCCGGACGCCGTGGTGGGACACAGCCAGGGCGAGATCGCCGCCGCCTGCGTCGCGGGCGCGCTCTCCCTCCAGGACGCCGCCATGGTGGTGGCGCTCCGCAGCAAGGCGCTGTCACGCCTCGCCGGCCGGGGCGGCATGGTGTCCGTCGCCGCGTCCGAGGAACGCGTACGCGGCCTGCTCGCGGAGGGCGGCGGGAGCTGCGTCGCCGCGGTGAACGGCCCGGACGCCGTGGTCGTCGCGGGCGAACCGGACGCTCTCGCCGCGCTGCTGACCGCGTGCGAACGGGACGGCCTGCGGGCCCGCCGCATCCCCGTCGACTACGCCGCGCACTCCGCCCAAGTAGCGGAGATCAAGGACGAGTTGCTGACCGCGCTGGCCGGGGTCCGCCCGCGGAGCTGCGTCGTGCCGATGTACTCCGCGGTCACCGGCGGGCCCGTCGAGGGCACGCTGCTGAACGCCGACTACTGGTACCGGAACCTGCGCGAGACCGTCGATTTCGCGGGGGCCGTCCGCTCCCTGCTGGCCGCCGGGCACGACCTGCTCATCGAGGCGAGCCCGCACCCGGTGCTGCTCGCCGGGGCCGAGAGCGTCGCCGAAGAGGCAGGCCGGGCGGTGACGGCAGTGGGCACGCTGCGGCGCGACGACGGCGGCCGGGACCGGCTGCTGGCTTCCTCCGCGGAGGCGTGGGCGGCGGGCGCCCCGGTCGACCGGGCCGCGCTGCTGCCCGAGGACGCCGACGCCCGGCCCGTACCGCTGCCGACCTACCCGTTCCAGCGGGACCGCTACTGGCTGCCCACGCCGGGCCGCAGCGGCACGCTCGCCGTCACGGAACCGCGGGACGGCCGTACGACGGGTCCCTCGCCGGCCGACCGTACGACGGACCCTGCAACGGACCCCGCGGCGGGGCCCGGAGCGGGGCCAGGGGCGGACGACCCCGCGCCCGAGCACGCCTCGGCGGCCGACGAGGAGGAGTCGCCCGCCGCCCGGCTCGCGGCACGGCTGGCGTCGCTGGACGGGCCGGGACGCCGCCAGGCGGTCCTCGACCTGGTCACGCGGCACGCCGCCGCCGTACTCGGCCACCCGGGCGCCGGCGGCGTACCGCCGGACCGCGCCTTCTCCGAAGTGGGCTTCGACTCGATGCTCGCGATGCGGTTCCGCAACCAGCTGTGCACGGCCACCGGGCTGGCCATCCCCCCGACGGTCGTCTTCGAACACCCCACCCCCGCCGCGCTCGCCGACCACCTCCACGACGAACTGGACGCCGTCGCCGCCCCCGCGCCGGACCGCCTGACCGAGCTGGACGACCTGGCCGCGAAGCTCGCCGCCCTGACGCCGGGCGCACCCGGCACCGAAGGGATCGGCGACCGGCTGAACGACCTGCTGCGCGACTGGACGCGACGCGTCGGCCCGGCCGCCGGACCCGGCGGCCTCGAAGGCCCCGGAGGCCGCCCGCCGGAGTCCGCCGCCGGCCACCCGGCCGACGAGACGGCGACGGCGGACGCCACCGCCACGGCCTCGGCCGACGAACTGTTCGCACTGCTCGACGACAACTTCGGCATGGCCTGAGAGAGCTGAGAGAGAGCTGACACCGATGTCCGACGCCCGGAAACTGGACGACAAGAAGCTGCTCGACTACCTCAGGCGCGCCACCGCCGACCTCGGCGAGGCCAAGCGGCGGTTGCGGGACGCGGAGGAGGCCCGGCACGAGCCGATCGCCGTCGTCGCCATGGGATGCCGCTACCCGGGCGGAGCCGACACGCCCGAGCGGCTCTGGGAACTCGTGGCCGGCGGCGGCGACGCCATCACCCGGTGGCCGGTCAACCGCGGCTGGGACACCGACGCCCTGTACGACCCCGACCCCGACCGGCCCGGCACCTCCTACACCCGGCACGGCGGGTTCCTCCACGACGCCGCCGAGTTCGACGCCGAGTTCTTCGGCATCTCGCCGCGCGAGGCCCTGGCCATGGACCCGCAGCAGCGGCTGATCCTGGAGACCGCCTGGGAGACCGTGGAACGGGCCGGGGTCGACCCGACCTCGCTGCGCGGGACGCCGACCGGCGTCTTCCTCGGCGCGATGGGCAACGACTACGGCGCGACCTCCCGTCAGCTGCCGGAAGTCCAGGGCCTGTTGGACACCGGAACGGCGAGCAGCGTCGTCTCCGGGCGTGTCGCCTACACCCTGGGCCTCGAAGGGCCCGCGGTGAGCGTGGACACCGCCTGCTCCTCCTCCCTGGTCGCCCTCCACCTGGCGATCCGGGCCCTGCGGGCGGGCGACTGCTCGCTCGCCCTGGCGGGCGGCGTGGCGGTGATGGCCACGCCCGACGCCTTCGTCGCCTTCAGCCGGCAGCGGGCGCTGTCCGCGGACGGCCGCTGCAAGGCGTTCGGCGCGGGCGCGGACGGCACCGGCTGGTCCGAGGGCGCGGGAGTGCTGCTGCTGGAGCGGCTCTCCGACGCGCGCCGCAACGGGCACCCCGTGCTGGCCGTGGTCCGCGGCTCCGCCGTCAACCAGGACGGCGCGAGCAACGGCCTCACCGCGCCCAGCGGCCCCGCCCAGCGGCAGGTGATCCGGGCCGCGCTCGCGGACGCCGGACTGAGCGCCGCCGACGTCGACGCGGTGGAGGCGCACGGCACCGGCACCCGGCTGGGCGACCCGATCGAGGCGCGGGCGCTCCTGGCGACGTACGGTCAGGAGCGGTCGGCGGAACGGCCGTTGTGGCTCGGGTCGCTGAAGTCCAACATCGGGCACACCTCCGCCGCCGCCGGTGTGGGCGGTGTGATCAAGACCGTACTGGCCATGGCCCACGGCGAACTGCCCCCGACCCTGCACGCCGACGAGCCGACGCCCATGGTCGACTGGACGGCCGGCGCGGTCCGCGTGCTCACGCGGGCGGAGCCGTGGCCGGAGACCGGACGTCCGAGGCGGGCGGGCGTCTCCGCGTTCGGCGTCAGCGGTACCAACGCCCACCTGATCCTGGAACAGGCGCCGGAACCGGCCGCGCCCGAGACGGCCGATGTCGCCCCGGGCGACCCCGCGCCCGTACCCTCGAACCTCCCGTGGGTGCTCTCCGCCCGCAGCGAAGAAGCCCTGCGCGACCAGGCGCGACGCCTGCTGAACCACCTGGACGGCACCGCGCCGCTCCCGCCCGACGGGATCGGCCGCG
This sequence comes from Streptomyces sp. NPDC050617, assembly GCF_040654795.1. Lineage (NCBI taxonomy): Bacteria > Bacillati > Actinomycetota > Actinomycetes > Kitasatosporales > Streptomycetaceae > Streptomyces > Streptomyces sp. NPDC050617. The sequence continues at coordinate 108,829 of NZ_JBFAIS010000013.1, forward strand.
CCCTCGCCGTGACCCGCGCGGCCCTCAAGCACCGGGCCGTCGTCGTGGGCGCGGACCTCGACGCCCTCACCGCCGGGGTGCGCTCCCTGGCCGACGGCTCACCCGCGCCGCACCTGGTCCAAGCAGGCGTCGAGGCGACGGGCCGCACAGTCTTCGTCTTCCCCGGTCAGGGCTCGCAGTGGGTGGGGATGGCGGCTGAACTCCTCGACGAAGATCCGGTGTTCGCGGATCGGGTCGCGGAGTGTGGGCGGGCTCTGTCGCCGTTCGTGGACTGGTCTTTGGAGGATGTTCTACGGGCACGGGCTGACGCTCCGTCACTGGAGCGGGTTGACGTGGTGCAGCCGGTGTTGTTCGCGGTGATGGTGTCGCTGGCAGCGGTGTGGCGTTCGTACGGCATCGAGCCGGGCGCGGTTGTCGGTCATTCTCAGGGTGAGATCGCTGCCGCGTGCGTGGCGGGTGCGTTGTCGTTGGATGATGCGGCGCGCGTGGTGGCGTTGCGGAGCAAGGCGCTGCGTGCCTTGTCGGGGCGTGGCGGCATGGTGTCCGTAGCGTTGCCCGCTGGTGAGGTGGGGGAGTGGCTGGCCGACTGGGACGGCCGGCTGTCCGTAGCCGCCGTCAATGGCCCTGGTTCCACGGTGGTGTCGGGTGACGCGGGCGCGCTGGACGAGTTGTTGGAGCGGGCCGAGGCGCGGGAGGTGCGGGCCCGGCGCGTACCGGTGGACTACGCCTCGCACTCCGCACATGTCGAGAACATTCACGAACAACTCCTTTCTGATCTCGCTGAGCTGACGCCACGACAGTCCGGCGTGCCGTTCTACTCCACCGTCACCGGGGACCTGCTGGACACCAGCGCCCTCGACGCCGAGTACTGGTACCGCAATCTGCGGCAGACCGTCGAGTTCGAGAAGGTGACGCGCGCCCTGCTCGACGCCGGATTCCGGTTCTTCGTGGAGCCCAGCGCGCACCCCGTCCTCACCTTCGGCGTGCAGGAGACCGCCGACGCCGCGGGCGTCGCCGACTCCGGGCAGGGGCCCGCCGTCGCGCTCGGCACGCTGCGGCGGGACGACGGCGGCCCGGACCGGATGCTGCTCGCGCTGGGGGAGGCGTGGGCCAACGGGCTGTCGCCCGACTGGCGGCGCGTATTCGCGGGCACCGGTTCCGGCGCCGGCAGCGGGCACGTGGCCCTGCCGACGTACGCCTTCCAGCGCAAGCCGTACTGGCTCCAGGACCCCGACGGAGGCCCCGGCGGCGTGCGGAGCAGCGGCACGGGCGCAGCCGGCGGAACGGACCAGGACGGGTTCTGGGAAGCGATCGGCGGCGGCGACCTCGACCGGCTGACCTCGACCATCGGCGTCGCCCCGACCGATCCGCTGAGCGTCGTACTGCCCGCTCTGACCGACTGGCGGACGCGGCGTCAGGAACGGTCCGTGGTGGACTCCTGGCGGTACCGGCTGGACTGGCGGGCCCTGCCCGAGGGCGTGCCCGCCGCGCCGTCCGGTACCTGGCTGGTCCTGTCGTCGGCTACGGAGGCGGAGAGCGCGGAGGCGGAGGGCGCGGACGCCGAAAGCGTGGGAGGCGCGGAGGGCACGCGCTCGGCCGACTGTGTCCGTGCCGTGGAGGAGGCCGGGGCCGCCGCCGTGCGCCTCCTCCTCACCGAGGCGGACGCCGACCGGGCGACCCTCGCCGCGCGGCTGGCCGAAACCGTGGACGCGCTGGAGGTCCCGGTCGCCGGAGTGCTGTCCCTGCTGGGCCTGGACGAGAGCCCCCACCCCGCCTACACCACCGTCCCCATGGGCACCGCCCTGAACCTGGCCCTGGTGCAGGCGCTCGGCGACGTGGGCGTCGACGCGCCCCTGTGGTGGGCCACCCGCGGCGCCGTCGCGACCGGCCCCGACGACGGGCCGGTCAGCGCCGCCGCGAACCTGCTCTGGGGCCTCGGCCGGGTGGCCGCCCTGGAGTACCCGCGCCGCTGGGGCGGCCTCGTCGACCTCCCGGAGACCCTGGACGCCGCCACCGCCGCCATGCTGTGCCGCACATTGGCCGGCGGCCTCGGCGACGAGGACCAGGTGGCGGTGCGCGCGTCCGGCTGCCACGGCCGCCGCCTCGTACGGGCCCCGCTCGGCGACGCCCCCGCGCCCCGCGACTGGCGGCCCCGCGGCACCACCCTGATCACCGGCGGCACGGGCGGCATCGGCGCCCAGATCGCCCGCTGGCTGGCCCGGCGCGGCGCGGAGCACATCGTGCTGGTCAGCCGGGGCGGCCCCGACGCGCCCGGCGCCGCCGCACTGTCCGAGGAGCTGACCGGCCTCGGCGCCCGTACCACTCTCGCCTCCTGCGACGTCGCCGACCTGGACGCGCTGCGCTCCCTGAAGGAGGGACTGGAGCGGGACGGCTGCGAGATCCGCACCGTCCTGCACGCCGCGGGCGGCGGGTCGCTGGTGCCGCTGCCCGACACCGACCTGGACGAGTTCGCCGAGACGCTGTACGCCAAGGTCGGCGGGGCCCGCAACCTCGACCTGCTCTTCGACGGCGGCGGCAGTGGCGGCAGTGGCAGCAACGACGGCAGCGACAGCGGCAGCGACGACTGCGACGGTGGCGGCGGTCCGCTCGACGCGTTCGTGCTGTTCTCCTCGATCTCAGGGGTGTGGGGCAGCGCCATCCACGGCGCGTACGCCGCCGCCAACGCCTACCTCGACGGGCTGGCCGAGCGCCGCCGGGCCCGCGACCTGGCCGCGACCTCCGTGGTGTGGGGCATCTGGAGCCCCGAGGACGGCGGCGGCATGGCCGCCAACCTCGTCGAGGAGGAGCTGCGCGGCCACGGCATCCTCTTCATGCCGCCCCCGGTGGCCATCACCGGGCTCCAGCAGGTACTGGACCACGACGAGACCGTGGTGCTCGTCGCCGACGTGGACTGGGACCGCTTCTCCCCCGTCTTCACCTCGGCCAGGCCCAGCCCGCTCATCAGCGAACTCCCTGACGTACGAGCCGTGCTGACGGGCGATCAACAGGAGTCTGCGCCCGATGAGGGCGGGGCCACCGCCGCGCTGCGGAGCAGACTGCGCGCGCAGTCGCCGGCCGAGCGGAACCGTACGCTGGCCGACCTGGTCCGTACGCACGCGGCCGGCGTCCTCGGCCACGACTCGCCGGACGCCGTCACGCCGGGCCGCGCCTTCCGCGAACTGGGCTTCGACTCGCTGACGGCCGTCGACATGCGCAACAGGCTCAACGCCGCCACGGGCCTCAAGCTGCCCGTCACCGTCGTCTTCGACTACTCCTCGGCCACCGCCCTGGCCCGCCACCTGGGGACGCTGCTCCTGGGAGAGGAGAGTGCGGGGAGCGCTGCGGAGGGGACACAGGCAGGCGCGTCGGCCCTGTCCGTACCGGCCGCCCCGGTGGACGACGACCCGATCGCCATCGTCGCCATGAGCTGCCGCTACCCCGGCGGCGTACGGACCCCCGAGGACCTGTGGCGCCTGGTGGCGGAGGGGCGGGACGCCGTCACCGAACTGCCCGCCGACCGCGGCTGGGACCTGGACGACCTGTACGACGCCGACCCCGACCGGCCCGGCAAGAGCTACGCGGCGGCGGGCGGCTTCGTCCATGACGCCGGGCGGTTCGACCCGGCGTTCTTCGGGATCTCCCCGCGCGAGGCCCTGGCCATGGACCCCCAGCAGCGGCTGCTCCTGGAGACCTCCTGGGAGGCCGTCGAGCGCGCGGGCATCGACCCCGCCACCCTGCACGGCACCCGCACGGGCATCTTCGCGGGCGCCTCGTACCAGGGCTACGGCGGCAGCATGCGCGACGTGCCCGACGAGCTGGAGGGCCTGTTCATCGCGGGCATCTCCACCAGCGTCCTGTCCGGCCGGGTCGCCTACCAGCTGGGGCTCCAGGGGCCCGCGATCACCGTGGACACCGCCTGCTCCTCGTCGCTGGTCGCCGTGCACCTCGCGGCCCGCGCGCTGCGCGCGGGCGAGTGCACGCTGGCCCTGGCGGGCGGCGCGACCGTCATCGGCACGCCCCTGTCGTTCACCGGGTTCAGCCGCCAGCGCGGCCTCGCCGAGGACGGCCGCTGCAAGTCCTTCGCCGCCTCGGCGGACGGCTTCGGCATGGCCGAGGGCGTCGGCCTGCTGGTCCTGGAACGGCTCTCGGACGCCCGCCGAAACGGTCATCCGGTACTCGCCGTGGTGCGCGGCTCCGCCGTCAACCAGGACGGGGCCAGCAACGGCCTGACCGCGCCGAGCGGACTGGCGCAGCAGCGCGTCATCCGCGGGGCGCTGACGGACGCCGGACTGTCCGCCGCCGACGTGGACGCCGTCGAGGCGCACGGCACCGGCACCCGGCTCGGCGACCCCATCGAGGCGGACGCGCTGCTGGCGACGTACGGTCAGGACCGGCCCGCAGAACGGCCGTTGCTCCTCGGCTCGCTGAAGTCCAACATCGGCCACAGCCAGGCCGCGGCCGGGGTCGCGGGCATCATGAAGATGGTCCTCGCGATGGAGCACGGAGTGCTGCCCCGCACCCTGCACATCGACGAGCCGACCCCCAACGTCGACTGGGGTGCGGGGTCCGTCTCGCTGCTGACCGAGGCCGCGCCATGGCCGGAGGCCGGCCGGCCCCGCCGGGCCGGGGTCTCCTCCTTCGGCCTCAGCGGCACCAACGCGCACATCATCGTGGAGCAGCCGGAGCCGGAGCCGGAGCCGGAGCAGCAGTCGCAGCCGGAGCAGCAGTCGCAGCCGGAGCCGGAGCCCGTGGTTTCGGTAGGGGCCGCCGCCCCGGACACCGTCCTCCCCTGGGTCCTGTCCGGCCGTACCCCCGAGGCGCTGGCCTCCCAAGCCGCGCGCCTGCACGCCCACCTGACGGACCATCCCGCGATCTCCGCACACGACGCCGGCTACTCCCTCGCCACCACCAGGACCGCCTTCGAGCACCGCGCGGCCGTCGTCGGGAGCGACCGCGAGGCGCTGCTGGGCGGGCTCGCCGCCCTGGCGGCCGGGGAACGCGACCCCGGCGTGGTCAGCGGCGCGGCGGCCCGGTCCGACCGGACGGTGTTCGTCTTCCCCGGCCAGGGCTCGCAGTGGCCCGGCATGGCACGCGAACTCCTGGACCGCTCCCCGGTGTTCGCCGAGCGGATCGCCGCCTGCGAACAGGCCCTCGCCCCGCACCTCGACTGGTCGCTGATGGACGTCCTCCAGGACGAGCCGGGTGCGCCGCCGCTGGACCGGGTGGATGTCGTGCAGCCGGTGCTGTTCGCGGTCATGGTGTCGCTGGCCGACCTGTGGAGCGCGTACGGAGCCGTCCCCGATGCCGTCATCGGCCACTCGCAGGGTGAGATCGCCGCCGCCTGCGTCGCGGGCGCCCTGTCCCTGGCCGACGCGGCGAAGATCGTCGCGCTGCGCAGCAAGGCGCTCCGCGCGCTGACCGGCCGCGGCGGCATGCTCTTCGTTCCGCTCCCCGCCGAACGCGTCCGCGAGCGGCTGACCGCCTGGGACGGCGTGCTCGGCGTCGCCGCCGTCAACGGGCCGACGTCCGCGACGGTCTCCGGCGACCCGGCGGCCCTCGCCGAACTCCAGGACGCGCTCTCCGCCGACGGCGTGCTGTGCTGGCCGATCCCCGGCGTGGACTTCGCCGGCCACTCCGTACAGGTCGAGGAGATCCGCGAGGAGCTGCTCACCATCCTCGCCGAGGTCCGCCCGCGCCCCTCGCGGGTGCCGTTCTACTCCACGGTCACCGGCGGGCTGCTCGACACCACGGCCATGGACGCCGAGTACTGGTACCGCAACCTGCGGCAGCCCGTGGAGTTCGCGCGGACCGTGGACGCGCTGCTCGCCGACGGGCACGGCGTCTTCGTCGAGTGCAGCGCCCACCCCGCCCTCGCCGTCTGGCTCCAGGAGGCCGTCGAGGCCGCTGGAGCGGGCGGCGGCGTCGTGGTGACGCTACGTCAGGAAGAGGGCGGGCTGAGTAAGTTCCTCGCCTCCCTCGCCCATCTGCATGTCCTCGGCGCGACAGTGGACTGGGAGGCCGTCTTCGCGGGCACCGGTGCTCGCGTCCGGCCCCTGCCCACCTACGCGTTCCAGCAGCAGCAGTACTGGTTCACGGCCACCGCCGCCGCGTCCGCTCCCGGGGACGCGGGCTCCGCCCCCGCGCTCGACAGCGGATTCTGGGACGCCGTCGAACGCGAGGACCTCGACGCCCTCGCCGACACGCTCCGCGTCGACGACGCGGAACTGCGCTCCTCCCTGGCCGGGGTCGTCCCCGCGCTCTCCGGCTGGCTCCGCGAGCGCCGCGGCCACTCCACGATCGACGGCTGGCGCTACCGCGTCGCCTGGAAGCCCCTGCCGACGCGGGGCGCGCCCGCCCTCCACGGCACCTGGCTGGTCGCCGTGCCCGCCGGAGCCGCCGACAGCCCCACCGCGACGGCCTGCGTGCGGGCCCTCGGCGTGCACGGGGCGCGGCCGGTCCTGATCGAGGCGGACCGCGACGCCGCCGACCGGGCCCGCTTCGCCGAACTGCTCCCGGACGGCCTGGCCTCCGAAAGTCCAGCCGGCGTCCTCTCCCTGCTGGCGCTGGACGAATCGCCCTACGCCGAGGGCTCCGCGATGCCGACCGGGCTCGTCCTCACCGTGGCCCTGCTCCAGGCGCTCGGCGACGCGGGGCTCGACGCGCCCGTCTGGTGCGCGACGCGGGGTGCGGTGTCCATCGGCAGGTCCGACCGGCTGCGCAGCGCCGCGCAGGCCCTCGTCTGGGGGCTCGGCGGGGTCGCCGGGGTCGAGTACCCGCAGCGCTGGGCCGGGCTGATCGACCTCCCCGAGCACCTGGACGACCGGGCCCTGCCCCGGCTGGCCGAAGCCCTGTCCGGCATCGGGAACGACATCGGGAACGACATCGGGAACGGCGCCGGGAACGGCATCAAGAGTGACACAGGGAACGGAATCGAGAACGGCTCTGGTAACGGCGCCGGGCCGAACACCAAGAGCGACGGCGAGGACCAGCTCGCGATCCGCGCCTCCGGAGTGTTCGGCCGACGGATCGCCACCGCCGCACTCGGCGACACAACCCCCCTCCGCACATGGACACCTGACGGCACAACACTGATCACCGGCGGCACCCGCGGCCTCGGCGCCCAGGTCGCGCGCCACCTCGCTCGCGGCGGCGCCGCGCACCTTCTGCTCACCAGCCGCCGCGGCGCCGACACCCCCGGCGCCGCAGCCCTCGTCGCCGAACTGGAGCAGCTCGGCGCCGACGTGACGGTGGCCGCCTGCGACGTCGCCGACCGGGACTCCCTGGCGGAACTCCTGGCCGCCGTCCCGAACGGGCAGCCCCTGCGCGCCGTCGTGCACGCGGCGGGCGTCCTGGACGACGGAGTGATCGACACGATCACCCCCGAGCGGGCCGCCGGCGTCCTGCGCCCCAAGCTGGACGCCGCCCGCCACCTCGACGAGCTCACCCGCGACCTGGACCTGTCCGCGTTCGTGCTGTTCTCCTCGCTCGCCGGGACGCTCGGCGGCACCGGCCAGGGCAGCTACGCGGCGGCCAACTCCTATCTCGACGCCCTCGCCCAGCAGCGTCGCGACCGGGGCCTGCCCGGTACCTCCGTGGCCTGGGGCCTGTGGGCCGGGGACAGCCTCGCCGCCGGGGCCGTCGGCGAGCGGCTCGTACGCAACGGGCTGCCCGCCATGGACCCCGAACTGGCCACCGCCGCCCTCCAGCAGGCCCTGGACCACGACGACACCCGCGTCCTCATCGCCGACTTCGCCTGGGACCGCTTCGTACGGGCCTTCACCGCGCTGCGGCCGAGCGCCGCGATCAGCGAACTCCCGCCCGTACAAAGGGCGCTGGACGACGCGCGGCCGTCCGGCGCCGGCGAACGGGGGACGGACTCGCAGGCGCGGCGGCTGGCCGAGCTGCCCGCCGCCGACCGCGACCGCGCCCTCCTCGACCTCGTACGGACCGAGGTCGCCGACGTGCTCGGCCACCCCGGCCCCGAGGCCGTCGATCCGGACCGGGCCTTCAAGGACATCGGCTTCGACTCGCTGACCGCCGTCGATCTGCGCAACCGCCTCGCCGAGGCCACCGGGCTGCGCCTCTCCGTCACCCTGGCCTTCGACTACCCGACCGCGACCGTACTGGCCGGACACCTGCGGACCGAACTGCTCGCCGCGTTCGGCGACCCCGAGGCCGCCGAGGCCGAGGACCACGCGGCCCCGCGCGAGGAGGCGGCCGACGACGACCCGGTCGCCGTCGTCGCGATGAGCTGCCGCTTCCCCGGGGGCGTCACCACCCCCGAGGAACTGTGGACGCTCCTCGCCTCCGGCGGGGACGCCATCACCGGATTCCCCACCGGCCGGGGCTGGGACCTCGAAGGGCTCTACGACCCCGACCCGGACCGGGTCGGCAGCACCTACGCGCGAGAAGGCGGCTTCCTGCACGACGCCGACCACTTCGACCCGGCGTTCTTCGGGATCTCCCCGCGCGAGGCCCTGACCATCGACCCGCAGCAGCGGCTGCTGCTGGAACTCTCCTGGGAGGCCGTCGAGCGCGCGGGCATCGACCCGCTGGCCCTCAAGGGCAGCGCGAGCGGCGTCTTCGTCGGATGCAGCCACCACGACTACGGCTCGCGGGTCGCCGAACCCTCCGAGGAGTCCGAGGGCTACCTCGGCATCGGCAGCGCCGGAAGCGTGGCCTCCGGCCGCATCTCCTACAGCCTCGGACTGGAGGGCCCCGCCGTCACCGTCGACACGGCGTGCTCCTCGTCGCTGGTCGCGGTGCACCTCGCCGCGCAGGCGCTGCGCGCCGGCGAATGCGGGCTGGCCCTCGCCGGGGGCGTGACCGTGATGTCCACGCCCGGCGCGTTCGTCGAGTTCAGCAGGCAGCGGGTACTCGCCGCCGACGGGCGCTGCAAGCCCTTCGCGGCCGCCGCCGACGGCACCTCCTGGTCCGAGGGCGCCGGACTGCTGGTCCTGGAGCGGCTCTCGGACGCCCGCCGCAACGGCCACCCCGTGCTCGCGCTGGTGCGCGGCTCCGCCGTCAACCAGGACGGCGCCAGCAACGGACTCACCGCGCCCAACGGCCCCTCCCAGCAGCGGGTGATCCGCCAGGCCCTGGCCTCCTCGGGGCTGACCGCCGCCGACGTGGACGCCGTCGAGGCGCACGGCACCGGCACCAAGCTCGGCGACCCCATCGAGGCACAGGCGCTCCTGGCGACATACGGTCAGAACCATTCCGCGGAACGGCCGTTGCTGCTCGGCTCGCTGAAGTCCAACATCGGTCACAGCCAGGCCGCGGCCGGGGTCGCGGGCATCATCAAGATGGTGCTCGCCATGCGGCACGGCGAGCTGCCGCACACCCTCCACGTCGACGAGCCGACGCCCTACGTGGACTGGTCGGCCGGGTCCGTACACCTGCTGACCGAGCGCACCGCGTGGCCGGAGACCGGCCGCCCGCGCCGGGCGGGCGTCTCCTCCTTCGGCGTCAGCGGCACCAACGCGCACACCATCCTGGAACACGTCCCGGCCCCGGAGCCGGCCGCCGCGCCCGATTCCCCCGCCGACGGGCCCGAGAGCGGGGACCCGCAGCGCGCCGTCCTGCCCTGGCTGCTGTCCGGCCGCAGCGCCGACGCCCTCCGGGCCCAGGCCGGACGCCTCCTCCAGCACACCCGCACACACCCCGCCGACGCCGCCGACCTCGGCTACTCCCTCGCCGCGCACCGCAGCGCCTTCGAGCACCGCGCGGTCCTCACCGGCGACAGCCACCCCGCGCTGCTCGCCGCCCTGGCCGCGCTCGCCGCCGGGGAACCCTCGCCCGACCTGGTACGCGGCGTCACCGGCGGCGCGGGCAAGACCGCCTTCCTCTTCCCCGGCCAGGGCAGCCAGCGCACCGGCATGGGCGCCGGACTGTACGCGCGCCACCCGGTCTTCGCGGACGCCTTCGACGCGGTCTGCGCGGAACTCGACCCGCTGCTCGACCGCCCGCTCCGCGACGTGATCAACGCCGCCCCGGCCGGCTCCGCCCCGCCCGGTTCTGCTGACGCAGGACCCGCCGAGGCCGGCTCCGACGCCGGGCTGCTGCACCGTACCGCCTACACCCAGCCCGCCCTCTTCGCGCTCGGCGTCGCCCTCTACCGGCTGGTCGAGCACTGGGGCATCACCCCCGACCACCTCCTCGGCCACTCCGTCGGCGAACTGGCCGCCGCCCACATCGCCGGGGTGCTCACGCTGCCCGCCGCCGCCGCGCTCGTAGCCGCCCGAGGCCGGCTGATGGACGCGCTGCCGCCCGGCGGCGCGATGGTCTCCCTCACCCTCCCCGAGGCGGAACTGCTGCCGCTGCTGGCCGGCCGGGAGGACGACGTCAGCATCGCGGCCGTCAACGGCCCCTCCTCCACGGTGATTTCAGGAACCGAACACATCGTCATGGACATCGCCGCGCAGGCGGAAGCGCTCGGCTGCAAGACGAAGCGACTGCGCGTCAGCCACGCCTTCCACTCCCCGCGCATGGAGCCGATGCTCGCCGAGTTCCGCGACATCGCCGCGCGGATCGAGTACGGGCGACCGGCCGTCCCCATCGTCTCCGACCTCACCGGAACCACGGCCACCGACGAACAGCTCGGCTCCCCGCAGTACTGGGCCGACCACGTACGCGGCACCGTCCGGTTCCTCGACGGCATGCGCCACCTGGAGCGCCAGGGCGTCACCGGCTATCTGGAGCTCGGCGCCGACGGCGCCCTGAGCGGCATGGGCCAGGACTGCCTCACCGACGCGTCCGACGGCGCGGTGCTGGTGCCGCTGCTCCGCAAGGACCGCCCCGAACCCGCCGCGCTCACCACCGCCCTCGCCCGGCTGCACGTCCACGGCGCCGCCGTCGACTGGCCCGCCGTCTTCGCGGGCAGCGGAGCCCGCCCCACCGCGCTGCCCACCTACGCCTTCCAGCGCCTGCCCTACTGGCTCGCCGCCACGGCCGCGACCGCCGACCTGCCCGCCGCCGGTCTGAGCCGCGCCGAACACCCGCTGCTCGGCGCGGCCTGCCGGCTCGCCGACACCGGCGCCTCCCTGTTCACCACCAGGCTCTCGGTCCGCAGCCACCCCTGGCTCGCCGACCACGGCGTGTACGAGGGCGTCCTCTTCCCCGCCACCGCCTTCCTCGAACTCGCCGTCCACGCCGCCGACCAGTCCGGCTGCGCCGCCGTGGAGGAACTCACCCTCGAAGCGCCGCTGCTGCTCCCCGAGTCCGGCGCCATCGCGCTGCAACTCGCCGTCGGCCCGCCCGACGGCTCCGGAACCCGCCCGATCACCGTCCACGCCCGGCCCGACGACGCCCTGCCCGACGACCCGTGGACCCGCCACGCCAGTGGCCTGCTGACCGAAGCGGACGGGCCGGGACCGGACGGGGCGGGACAGGACGAGTCGGGACCGGACGAGTCGGTGCGGAACCGCGCCGAGGACTTCGCGCTCTGGCCCCCGGCCGACGCCGTGCCGCTGGACGTGGACGGGCTCTACGCCCGGTTCGCCGAGGGCGGGTTCGCCTACGGGCCGGCGTTCCAGGGGCTGCGCGCCGCCTGGCGGCGCGGCGAAGAAGTCTTCGCCGAGGCGAGCCTGCCCGCCGCGCAGCAGCCGGACGCGGGACGGTTCGGACTGCACCCCGCGCTCCTCGACGCGGCCCTCCACTCCCTCGTCTTCGACGTGCTCGAAGGCCCCGCCAAGGGCTGGCTGCCGTTCTCCTGGAACGGGGTGCGCCTGCACGCCTCGGGCGCGCACACCCTCCGGCTCCGGCTGACCCCGGCGGGCCGCGACACCGTGGCCGTGGCCGCGGCCGACACCGCCGGACGCCCCGTCCTCTCCGCCGGCTCCCTGGTCCTGCGGCCCGTCTCCGCCGACCAGGTCAAGGCCGCCCGCAGCGGCCACCACGAGGAGCTGTTCCGCCCCGAGTGGCACCCCCTGCCGCCACGGACCGACGCGGCCGAGGACACCGCCGACTGGACCGCCCTCGGCGCCGAGGCCCCCTGGTGGCAGAGTGCTCCGGTCCGTACTGCCATGGACCTCGCCGCACTCGCGGCCCGGATCGACGAAGGCACAACCGTCCCCCGGCTCGTACTGGCGACCTGCCCGCCGTCGGCGGCCGACGACGCGCACGCCGTACGGACCGCCGTGGCCGACGTCCTCGCACTGCTCCAGGAGTGGCTCGCCGACGAACGGTTCGCCACCGCCAAGCTCGCCGTGGTGACCTCCGGCGCGGTAGCCGTCAACGCCGGGGACGACGTCCGCGACCTGGCGCAGGCCGCCGTGTGGGGGCTGGTCCGCACGGCCCAGACCGAGCACCCCGACCGCTTCGTGCTCGTGGACGTCGACGGCCACGACGACTCGTCGGCCGCCCTTCCCGCAGCCCTGGCCTCGGGCGAACCGCAGCTCGCCGTGCGGGCCGGGGCCGCGCACGCCGCCCGGCTGGCGCGCGTACCGCTGTCCGCGCCCGAACGCCGCCCCGGCTGGGACCCGCAGGGCACCGTACTGATCACCGGCGGCACCGGCGCCATCGGCGCCCACCTCGCCCGCCACCTCGTCACCGAACACGGCGTACGGCACCTGCTGCTCACCAGCCGCACCGGCCCGACCGCCGACGGCGCCGCCGACCTCCTGACCGAACTGGCCGCGCTCGGCGCCGAGGCCGAGGTCGCCGCGTGCGACGCCGCCGACCGCGACGCCCTCGCCGCGCTGCTCGCCGGAATCGACCCCGGCCACCCCCTGACGGGAGTGGTGCACGCGGCCGGCGCCCTCGCCGACTCGGTCGTCGCCACCATGACGCCCGAACAGCTCGACACGGCGCTGCGCCCCAAGGTGGACGCCGCGCTCAACCTCCACGAACTGACCGCCGGACACGACCTGTCGGAGTTCGTCCTGTTCTCCTCGATCGCCGGCGTCTTCGGCGGCATGGGCCAGGGCAACTACGCGGCCGCCAACTCCTTCCTCGACGCCCTCGCCCATCGGCGGCGGGCCCAGGGGCTGTCCGGCGCCTCCCTGGCCTGGGGCCTGTGGGCCAACAGCGGCGGCATGACCGGCGGGCTCAGCGAGGCCGACCTCCAGCGGATCGCCCGCGGCGGCATCGTCGCGTTCACGCCCGCCGAAGGACTGGCCCTGTTCGACGCGGCGGGCGCGGTCGCCGAACCGGTGCTGCTGCCGCTGAGCCTCGACACCAGGGCGGTACGCGCCCAGGCCGCCACCCAGGGCATCCCCGCCCTGCTCAGCGGCCTGGTACGAGCCCCGGCCCGGCGCGGCACGGCGGGCGGCGAGGCCGAGAGCGGCGGGCCCGACACGGCGGCGGCGCTCCGCAAGCGGCTCGGCGGGCTCAACGAGGCGCAGCGCAAGCGCGTCCTGCTCGAACTGGTCCGGTCGCACGCCTCGATGGTCCTCGGCTTCACCGGCGCCGCCGCCGTCGAGCCCGGCCGCGGCCTCCTGGAGCTGGGCTTCGACTCGCTGACCGCCGTCGAACTGCGCAACCGGCTCCGCGCCGCCACCGGCCTCCGCCTCCCGGCGACGCTGCTGTTCGACTACCCGACGTCGACCGCCATCGCCGGACACCTCGCCACCGAGTTCGTACCCGATGCCGCCTCTGCCGCCGGACCCGGCCCGGTTCCGGGGCTCCCCGAGCTGGACCAGCTGGAGCGCGTACTCGACGGCGGCGACCTGGACGGGGCCGCCCGCGCCGCGCTCACGGAACGGCTGCGGAAACTGCTCGGCGGACTCGACCCGGACGGCGGCACGTACGGCGGCACGTACGGGAACGGCGGCGGCAGCAACGGACGGAACGGTGACGGCGAGAACGACGGCAACGGCAACGGCAACGGCAACGGCGACGGCGCCGGGAAGGGCACGACGATCGAGGACCGGATGGACGGCGCGACGGACGACGAGCTCTTCGACCTCATCGACAACGAACTCGGCTCGTCATGAAGCGGACCAGGACTAGGACCAGGCTCAGGACCAGGACCGGGCTCAGGACCATGACCAGGAACCAGGCCCCGGCACGTGACCAGGCACCAGACCCCACCCCGGCCCAGCAAGCGGAGCAAGGTGACCCACGATGGTGAATGACGACCGGCTGCGCGACTACCTCAAGCGGGTCACCGCCGACCTGCACCGCACCAGGCAGCGCCTGAGCGACGCGGAGGCCAAGGACCGCGACCCCATCGCGATCGTCGCGATGAGCTGCCGCTACCCCGGCGGCGTCGAGAGCCCCGAGGACCTGTGGCGGCTGGTCTCCGCCGGCACCGACGCGATCACCGCCTTCCCCGCCGACCGCGGCTGGGACCTGGAGGCGCTCGACGACCCCCGGCAGGAGCGCCCCGGCACCAGCTACGCGTCACTGGGCGGCTTCCTGGACGGCGTCGGCCGCTTCGACCCCGGATTCTTCGGCATCTCGCCCCGCGAGGCCCTCGCCATGGACCCGCAGCAGCGGCTGCTGCTGGAGACGGTCTGGGAGTCGTTCGAACGGGCCGGGATCGACCCGGCCACGCTGCGCGGCAGCCGCACCGGGGTCTTCGCCGGCGTCATGTACCAGGACTACGCCGTGCGGCTGCGCCATGCCCCCGACGACGTCGCGGGCTACCTCGGCAGCGGCAGCTCCGACAGCGTCGCCTCCGGCCGCGTCGCCTACACCTTCGGGCTGGAGGGCCCGGCCGTCAGCGTGGACACCGCGTGCTCCTCCTCCCTCGTCGCCCTGCACTTCGCCTGCCAGGCGCTGCGGCTCGGCGACTGCACGCTGGCGCTGGCCGGCGGCGCGATGGTGATGTCCACGCCGGTGCCGTTCGTGGAGATGAGCCGTCAGGGCGGGCTGGCCCGCGACGGCCGCTGCAAGTCCTTCTCGGCCCGCGCGGACGGCACCGGCTGGGGCGAAGGTGTGGGGATGCTGCTGCTGGAGCGGCTCTCCGACGCCCGCCGCAACGGGCACCCCGTGCTGGCCGTGGTCCGGGGCACCGCCGTCAACCAGGACGGCGCGAGCAGCAGGCTCACCGCGCCCAACGGCCCTGCCCAGCAGCGCGTGATCCGCCAGGCGCTGGACAACGCGGGCCTCACGCCGTCCGAGGTCGACGTCGTCGAGGCGCACGGCACCGGAACGCCGCTGGGCGACCCGATCGAGGCCCAGGCGCTGCTGGCGACGTACGGGCGCGGGCGGCCCGACGGGCAGCCGCTGCTGCTCGGGTCGCTGAAGTCGAACATCGGCCACACGCAGGCGGCGGCCGGGGTCGGCGGCGTCATCAAGACGGTGCTCGCCATGCGGCACGGCGTCGTGCCGCCGACCCTCCACGCCGAGGACCCCTCGCCCCAGATCGACTGGTCCACGGGCGCGGTACGGCTGGTCACCGAAGAGGCCCCCTGGCCGAAGACCGGCCACCCGCGCCGCGCCGCCGTCTCCTCCTTCGGCGTGAGCGGCACCAACGGGCACGTCGTACTGGAGGAAGCACCCGCTGCCGAGGCTCCGGCCGCCGAAGCACCTGCCGCCGAGGCGCCGGACGAGGAGGCGCGCGGCGAAGGCATGGGTGTACTCCCCTGGGTGCTCTCCGGCCGCACCGCCGAAGCCCTCCGCGCCCAGGCCGTACGCCTCGGGGCCCACCTCGACGCCGACGCCGGCGCGCGCGTGGCCGACGTGGGCTACTCCCTGGCGACGGGAAGGGCCGCGCACGAGCACCGAGCCGTGCTGATCGGCGCGGAACCGGCCGACTTCCGGCAGGGCCTGGCGGCCCTCGCCGCGGGTTCCGCCGTCCCCGGTCTCGTACAGGGAATTGCCGGTACGAGCGGCGAAGTGGCCTTCGTCTTTCCCGGCCAGGGCTCGCAGTGGGCAGGCATGGCCGCCGAACTGCTCGATACGGAGCCGGTGTTCGCGGCGCGGGTCGCGGAGTGTGAGCGGGCTCTGTCGCCGTTTGTGAACTGGTCTTTGGAAGATGTTCTACGGGCACGGGTTGGCGCACCATCACTGGAGCGGGTTGACGTGGTGCAGCCGGTGTTGTTCGCGGTGATGGTGTCGCTGGCTGCGGTGTGGCGTTCCTACGGCGTGGAGCCGGGCGCGGTTGTCGGTCACTCCCAGGGTGAGATCGCTGCCGCCTGCGTCGCCGGGGCGTTGTCGTTGGATGACGCGGCGCGGGTGGTGGCGTTGCGGAGCAAGGCGCTGCGTGCCTTGTCGGGGCGGGGCGGCATGGTGTCCGTAGCCCTGCCCGCTGGTGAGGTGGGGGAGTGGCTGGCCGACTGGGACGGCAGGCTGTCCGTAGCGGCCGTCAATGGCCCGGGTTCCACGGTGGTGTCGGGTGACGCGGGCGCGCTGGACGAGTTGTTGGAGCGGGCCGAGGCGCGGGGGGTGCGGGCCCGGCGCGTACCGGTGGACTACGCCTCGCACTCCGCACACGTCGAGGACCTTCACGAACAACTGCTTTCCGAGCTAGCCGATGTGACGCCTCGCCAGGCTGACATCCCGTTCTATTCCACGGTCACCGGTGAGCCGCTGGACACCTCCGAATTGGACGCCGACTACTGGTACCGCAATCTGCGGCAGACGGTGCGCTTCGAGGAGGCGACCCGCGCGCTGCTCGCCGACGGCTTCCAGGTCTTCCTGGAGTCCAGCCCCCACCCCGTGCTCACCGTCGGCGTGCAGGAGACCGCCGACGCCGCGGGGAGCGGCGCCACGGCCGTGGGCACCCTGCGCCGCGACGACGGCGGGCCGCGCCGGCTCATGGAGTCGCTGGCCGAACTGCACCTGCGCGGCGTCCGGGTGGACTGGGACGCCGTGTTCGCCGGGCACGCGCCCCGCCGCGTGGACCTCCCCACCTACCCCTTCCAGCGCGAGCGGTACTGGCTGGAGGACGGTGCCGACGACGTCGCCGACGTGACCTCGGCGGGCCTCACCCCGGCCGGTCACCCGCTGCTCGGCGCCGTCATCGCCCTGGCCGACGCCGACGGCCTGCTCCTCACCGGGCGGCTGTCCGCGCAGAGCCACCCGTGGCTGGCCGACCACGCCGTGCGGGGCGCGATCCTGCTGCCGGGCACCGCGTTCCTGGAGCTCGCGGTGCAGGCGGGCGACCGGGTCGGCTGCGCCCGCGTGGACGAGTTGACCTTGGAAGCGCCGCTGGTGCTGCCCGAGCACGGCGGGGCGGTGCTGCGGCTGACCGTCGGCGCCCCCGACGCACGGGGCCGCCGCCCGCTGTCCCTGCACGCCCGCCCGGACGGGGCCGACGACGACGGCGAGTGGGTGCGCCACGCCTCCGGCACCCTGGCCCCGGAGCCGGCGGCGGCCGTCGACGCGTTCGACGGGTTCGAGCCGGGCGGCGTCTGGCCGCCGGACGGGGCGGAGCCGGTCGCGGTGGCGGGCACGTACGAGCGCTTCGCCGAGGGCGGGTTCGTCTACGGGCCGGCGTTCCAGGGGCTGCGGGCCGCCTGGCGGCGCGGCGAGGAGACGTTCGCCGAGGTGGTCCTGCCGGACGGGCCGCGCCGGGACGCCGACCGCTTCGGGCTGCACCCGGCGCTGCTGGACGCGGCGCTGCACGCCACCGGTCTGCCCGGCGCGCCCGGCGCGCGGGAGCACCCCGAGGGGCGGATGCCGTTCTCCTGGACGGGCGTGACGCTGCATGCCTCGGGCGCCACCGCCCTGCGGGTCCGGCTCGCGCCGGACGGGCGCGACGCGGTGTCGCTCATGGCCGCCGACCCGACCGGCCGGCCCGTCGCGACGGTCGAGTCCCTGGCGCTCAGGCCGGCCGCCGACGGACAGCTCGCCACCGGCCGCGCGGGCTTCCACGAGAACCTGTTCCAGGTCGAATGGGCCCCCGCCGCCCCCACGCGCCCGGCCCCGGCAGGCCCGCCGCCCAGCGCCTGGACGGACCTGGAACCGCTGATCGCCGCCCTCGACGCCGGAGCGCCCGTGCCGGATGTCGTCCTGCTCTCCCGGGAGCCGGGCGCCTTCACCGGCGTCGGCGAGGGGGAGAACGGCGACGAGACGCCCGCCGCCGTACGGGCGGCGGTGCACCGGGCGCTCCAGGCCGTGCGGACGTGGCTCGCCGACGACCGGTTCGCGGACTCGCGCCTCGCCTTCCTCACCAGGGGCGCGGTCGCCGTGACCGACGACGAGCACGTACCGGACCTCGCGCACAGCGCCGTATGGGGCCTGGTGCGCTCGGCCCAGACCGAGCACCCCGGCCGCTTCGTCCTCCTCGACGCGGACGGCGAAGGGGATGAGACGCCGGAGAACTCCGCCGCGCTCGCGGCGGCCCTCGCCTCCGGCGAGCCCCAACTGGCCGTGCGCGGTGACCAGTTCCTCACGCCACGACTGGTCAGGGCAGCGGCGGGCGAGTCCGAGGGGCCCGCCGCCCTCGGCCCGGACGGCACGGTGCTGATCACCGGCGGCACCGGGCTGCTCGGCTCGCACATCGCCCGGCACCTGGCGGCCGAACACGGTGTCCGGCATCTCCTGCTGCTCTCCCGCAGCGGCCCGGCGGCCGAGGGCGCCGAGGAACTGCGCGCCGAACTGGCCGCGCTCGGGGCCGAGGCCACGGTCGCCGCCTGCGACGCCGCCGATCGCGAAGCGCTCGCCGCGCAGCTCGCGGCCGTACCCGCCGAACACCCCCTGACCGCCGTGGTGCACACGGCGGGCGCGCTGGACGACGGGATCGTCACCGCGCTGACCCCCGAGCGCGTGGACACCGTCCTGCGGCCCAAGGCCGACGCGGCGCTCAACCTGCACGAACTGACTCGGCATCAACATCTTGCGGCCTTCGTGCTCTTCTCCTCCGCCGCCGGCACCTTCGGCGGTCCCGGGCAGGCCAACTACGCGGCGGCCAACGCCTTCCTCGACGCCCTCGCCCAGCGCCGCCGCGCCACGGGGCTGCCTGCCCAGTCCCTCGCCTGGACCCTGTGGGACCAGCGGTCCGCCCTGACCGGCCACCTCGCCGACGCCGACGTGCGCCGCCTGGCCCGCTCCGGCATGCCCCCGCTGACGACAGAGCAGGGGCTGGCCCTCTTTGACGCCGCACGCACCGCCGACCGGGCCGCGCTGGTGCTGATGCGGCTCGACACCGCCGCCGTACGGGCCAGGGCGGCGACCGAGGAACTGCCGCCGCTGCTGCGCCACCTCGTGCCCGTACGGCCCCGGCGGGCCGTGGCGTCCGGCGGCGAGGCGGCCGACGGCAGTGCGTTCCAGCAGCGGCTCGCCGCCCTCGACGCGGCGGGGCGGACCCGCCTGCTGCTCGACCAGGTCCGCACCCAGGCAGCCGCCGTCCTCGGCCACCCGTCGCCCGACGCGCTCGACGCGGGCCGGGCCTTTCGTGAACTCGGCTTCGACTCGCTGGCCTCCGTGGAACTGCGCAACCGGCTCAACGCCGTGACGGGCCTGCGGCTCCCCGCGAGCCTGGTGTTCGACCACCCCACCCCCGAGGTGCTGGCGCGCCATCTCCTCACCGAGCTGACGGGCACTCAATTCAGCACCAAGGCAACGCCGGTGGCCGAAGTGGCGGCGGTGGACGACCCGATCGCGATCGTCTCCATGGCCTGCCGGTTCCCCGGCGGAGTGCGCTCGCCCGAGGACCTGTGGCGGCTCGTCGTCGCGGGCGCGGACGGCATCTCGGAGTTCCCGGCCGACCGGGGCTGGCCGCTCGACGAGCTGTACGACCCCGACCCGGACCGTACAGGCACCTCCATCACCCGGCAGGGCGGCTTCCTCTACGACGCGGCCGAGTTCGACGCCGAGTTCTTCGGGATCTCCCCACGCGAGGCCCTGGCCATGGACCCCCAGCAGCGGCTGCTGCTGGAGACCGGCTGGGAGGTCTTCGAACGGGCGGGCATCGACCCCGCGGCACTGCGCGGCGCCCCGGCGGGCGTCTTCATCGGCCTGATGCAGCAGGACTACGCGGCCCGGCTGCTCCCGTACATCCCCGACGACGTCGAGGGGTTCCTCGGCACGGGCAACTCCGGCAGCATCGTCTCCGGCCGCCTCGCCTACGTCTTCGGGCTCGAAGGCCCCGCCGTCACCATCGACACGGCCTGCTCCTCGTCGCTGGTCACCCTGCACCTCGCGGCCCGCGCACTCCGCTCCGGCGAGTGCTCCATGGCGCTGGCCGGCGGCGTCAACGTGATGTGCAGCCCCGAACTGTTCGTCGAGTTCAGCCGCCAGGGCGGTCTCGCGCCGGACGGCCGCTGCAAGCCCTTCGCCGCCGCCGCCGACGGCACCGGATTCGGCGAGGGCGTGGGGATGCTGCTGTTGGAACGGCTGTCGGACGCGCGGCGGTCGGGGCATCCGGTGCTGGCGGTGGTGCGGGGGAGCGCGGTCAACCAGGACGGTGCGAGCAATGGGCTGACGGCTCCCAATGGTCCGTCGCAGCAGCGGGTGATCCGTGCGGCGCTGGCGGACTCGGGGCTGCGTGCGGCGGATGTGGACCTGGTGGAGGCGCACGGTACGGGGACCCGGCTCGGTGACCCGATCGAGGCGCAGGCGCTCCTGGCGACGTACGGTCAGAACCGCGCGGCAGAACGGCCGTTGAGGCTCGGTTCGCTGAAATCCAACATCGGGCACGCCTCCGCCGCGGCCGGTGTGGGCGGCGTGATCAAGACGGTGCTGGCGATGCGTCACGCGGTGATGCCGAAGACGCTGCATGTGGACGGGCCGACGCCGGAGGTCGACTGGTCGGCGGGCGCGGTCGAGCTGCTGACCGAAGCCCGCCCCTGGGAAGAACCCGCCGGCCGCCCGCGCCGGGCGGGGGTGTCGTCGTTCGGAGTGAGCGGCACCAATGCGCACGTCGTACTGGAAGAGGCCCCCCAGCCCGCGCCTGTAGCGCCCTCCGGCGGGGCTTCAGGGGCCGGTCCGGTGCCCTGGCCGCTGTCGGCGCGGAGTCCGGAAGCGCTGCGCGCGCAAGCGGCGGCGCTGCTGGACGCGCTGGAGAACGGAGCCGACGGCCTCGCCGGCGGCAGTCCGCTCGACATCGGACACTCACTCGCCGCGACGCGCGCCGCGCACGCGCACCGCGCGGTGGTCGTCGGCGCACGGCACGACCTGACCGAAGGGCTGGCCGCCCTGGCGCAAGGGACCCCCGCGGGGAACATGGCGACAGGCTCCGCCTCCGGCGCCGGCCGCGCGGTGTTCGTCTTCCCCGGCCAGGGCTCGCAGTGGGTGGGGATGGCCGCTGAACTCCTCGACGCGGAGCCGGTGTTCGCGGCCCGGGTCGCGGAGTGCGAGTCGGCTCTGTCGCCGTTCGTGGACTGGTCTTTGGAAGATGTTCTACGGGCACGGGTTGATGCTCCGTCACTGGAGCGGGTTGACGTGGTGCAGCCGGTGTTGTTCGCGGTGATGGTGTCGCTGGCCGCGGTGTGGCGTTCCTACGGCGTGGAGCCGGCCGCCGTGGTCGGCCACTCCCAGGGTGAGATCGCTGCCGCCTGCGTCGCCGGGGTGTTGTCGCTCGATGACGCGGCACGGGTGGTGGCCCTGCGGAGCAAGGCGCTGCGGGCCTTGTCGGGGCGGGGCGGCATGGTGTCCGTAGCCCTGCCTGCGGCGGAAGTGGGGGAGTGGCTGGCCGACTGGGACGGGGCCCTGTCCGTGGCCGCCGTCAACGGTCCCGCTTCCACCGTGGTGTCGGGTGACGCGGGCGCGCTGGACGAGCTGCTGGAGCGGGCCGAGGCGCGGGGGGTGCGGGCCCGGCGCGTACCGGTGGACTACGCCTCGCACTCCGCACACGTCGAGGAGATCCAGGAGCGGCTGGCGAAGGAACTGGCCCCCGTCGTCCCCCTGCCCGGCGAGGTGCCGTTCTTCTCGACCGTCGATGCGGAATGGGTCGACCCCACGACGCTGGACGCGGGCTACTGGTACCGCAATCTGCGGCAGACGGTGCGTTTCGAGGAGGCGACGCGGGCGCTGTTGGCGGAGGGGTTCCGGTTCTTCGTGGAGCCGAGTGCCCATCCGGTGCTGGCGGTGGGGGTGCAGGAGTCGGCGGAGGCGGCCGGGGTCGAGGCGGTGGTGCTGGGGACGCTGCGCCGTGATGAGGGCGGCCGGGAGCGTCTGCTGCTGTCGCTCGGTCAGGCGTGGTCGAGCGGGCTGCCGGTGGACTTCTCCGGCGCGTACCCCGGCGCGCGCCGCGTGGACCTGCCCACCTACCCGTTCCAACGCGAACGCTTCTGGCTCGACGTCCCGACCACGAGCTGGGACGTCGCCTCCGCCGGGCTCGGCGCCACCGGGCACCCGCTGCTGGGCGCGGCCCTGGAGGCCGCCGACTCCGGGGAACTGGTGCTGAGCGGCCGGGTGTCGCTGCGCACCCACCCCTGGCTCGCCGACCACCGGGTCTCCGGCACCGCCCTGCTCCCCGGGACGGCGCTGCTGGAACTCGCCCTCCGCGCCGCCGCCGAGGCCGACTGCCCCGTGGTCGAGGAGCTGACCCTTCAGGCGCCCCTCGCGCTGCCTGAGGAGGGCGCGGTCCTGCTCCAGGTGCGGGTGGCGGAGCCCGGCGACGACGGGCGCCGCGCGCTGAGCGTTTTCGCCCGGCCGCACCGGGACGAGGACCAGCCCTGGGCCCCGTACGCGACCGGCGCCCTCGCCCCTGCCTCGACAGCCGCGCCGAGCGGACCCGGCCTCCTGATGTGGCCCCCGGCCGACGCCGAGCCCATCCCGGTGGACGACCTCTACGACCGCTTCGCCGACGCGGGCTACGGCTACGGGCCCGCCTTCCGCGGCATTCGCGCCGCCTGGTCGCGGGACGGCGAGGTCCTCGCCGAGGTCGTCCTCGACGCGCGGCAGCAGGCCGACGCGGCGGCGTGCGCCGTGCACCCGGCCCTGCTGGACGCGGCCCTCCAGACGGCGGCGCTGCTGCCCGGCCAGGACGGCCGGGCCCGGCTGCCGTTCAGCTGGACCTCCGTGATCAGCCGCACACCCGGCGCCACCGCCCTCAGAGTCCGCCTCACCGCCGACGGCCCCGACGGCATCGGCCTCACGGTCTACGACCTGACCGGCCAAGAGGTGCTGACGGTGGGGCAGTTGGCGCTCCGGCCCCTGACGGCGGACGCGGTGCCCGCGGCCACGAGCGCAGCCAGGGACCTGCTGTTCCACCTCGACTGGGCGCCGGCGGCGGGCCGCGCGGCCGATGCGCCTGCCGACCGGTCGCCCGCCCTCGGCGCCGAGCCCCATGCGACCGCCCCCGACCAGACGCCCGCCCCGATCCCCGAGGCCGCGTCCCCGCCCCTCGGCTGCGCCGCTCTGGGCGGTGCCGTCCCCGGGCTCACGTCCTGGCCGGATGTCGACGCTCTGCGCGCCGACCTCGACGCGGGGGCCCCGCTCCCCGGCCTCGTCGTCGCGGCCTGCCCGACCGCGGACCTCGCCGAAGTGGCCGACCAGGTGCACGCCACCGCCCGCGACTGCCTGGAGCTGGTACGGAGCTGGCTGGCCGATGAGCGGCTGGCCGAGGCGCGGCTGGCGCTGCTCACCCGGTGCGCCGTGCGCACCGGCAGCGGCGACGGGCCCGCCGACCTCGCGCAGGCGGCCCTGTGGGGGCTGCTGCGCACCGTGCAGACCGAGCACCCGGACCGCTTCGCGCTGATCGACCTCGACCGGCCGGTCACCGCACCGGACGACTCCGCGCTCCTTGCCGCTCTCGCCGGAGAAGAGCCGCAAATCGCCGTACGGGGCGACGAGCTGATGGTTCCTCAGCTGGGGCGTGCCGACCGTGCCGACGGGGTGCTGAGCCCTCCGCCGGGCGAGCCCGCCTGGCGGATCGGCACCGCCGGCACCGGCACTCTGGAAGACCTCGCACCCGTCCCCGCCCCCGAGGTCGCGGCCCCGCTGGGCGACGGCGAGGTCCGTGTCGCCGTGCGCGCCGCCGGGCTGAACTTCCACGACGTCGTGGTCACCCTCGGGCTCGACCCGGACCAGCAGACGCTGGGCAGCGAGGGCGCGGGCACGGTCTTGGAGGTCGGCCCCGGCGTGCGGGACCTGGCCCCCGGCGACCGGGTGATGGGGATCTTCGGCGGTTCCTTCGGGCCCGTCGCCGTCGCCGACCGGCGGACCGTCGCCCGGATTCCGGCGGGCTGGTCCTTCGCCCGCGCCGCGTCCGTACCCGTGGTGTACCTCACCGCCTACTACGGGCTGTTCGACCTCGGCGGTCTGGAGGCCGGACAGTCCGTGCTGATCCATGCCGCCGCCGGAGGCGTCGGCATGGCGGCGGCGCAGCTCGCCCGGCACGCCGGGGCGACGGTGTACGGCACGGCCAGTCCCGGCAAGTGGGACGTCCTGCGGGCCGGCGGGCTGGACGACGAGCACATCGCGTCGTCCAGGACCGTCGAGTTCGCCGACCGGTTCCTCGCCGCCACCGACGGCCGCGGCGTGGACCTCGTACTCGACAGCCTGGCCCGCGAGTTCGTGGACGCGTCACTGCGGCTGCTGCCGCGCGGCGGCCGGTTCGTGGAGATGGGCAAGACGGATATCCGCGACGCCGACGAGGTCGCCGCGCGTCATCCAGGCGTTCACTACCGGGCGTTCGACCTGATGGAGGCCGGGCCGCGGCGCATCGGCGACATGCTCGCCGAGGTCCTCGGCCTCTTCGAGCGGGGGGCGCTGGCCCCGCTCCCGGTCCGGGGCTGGGACATGCGGCGCGTCCCCGAGGCCGTACGGTTCCTCAGCCAGGCGAGGGGCGTCGGCAAGAACGTACTGACGCTGCCCGCGCCGCTGGACCCGGACGGCACCGTACTGATCACCGGCGGCACCGGGACCCTGGGCCGGCTCCTGGCCAGGCACCTGGTCACCGAGCACGGCGTGCGCCGTCTGCTGCTGGCCGGCCGCCGGGGCCCGGACGCCGAGGGGGCGCCCGAGCTGCTGGCGGAGCTGACCGGCCTGGGGGCCGACGCGCGGGCCGTCGCCTGCGACGCCGCCGACCGCGAAGCCCTCGCCGCGCTGCTCGCGGAGATCCCCGAGGCGCACCCGCTGACCGGGGTCGTCCACGCCGCCGGAACCCTCGACGACGCACTCAGCGCCAACCTGACGGGGCATCAACTAGCGGCCGTACTAAGGCCGAAGGTGGACGCGGCGCTCACCCTGCACGAGTTGACGCGCGACATGGACCTCGCCGCCTTCGTCCTGTTCTCCTCCGGCGCCGCGCTCTTCGGCGGAGCCGGGCAGGGCAACTACGCCGCCGCCAACGCCGCGCTAGACGCCCTCGCCGCCGAACGCCGCGCGGCAGGGCTGCCCGGCGTGTCCATCGGCTGGGGCCTGTGGGAACAGCGCAGCGCGCTGACGGCCGGGCTGAACTCCGCCGGGCTCCAGCGCGTGGCCGGCGGCGGCGCGGGCGCGCTCACCACGGCCGAGGGCCTGGCCCTGTTCGACGCCGCCCTCGGCTCGCCGCACCCGTATCTCCTGGCCGCCAGGATCGACCCCGCCGCCCTGCGCGGCGCCCAGCCCGTCCCCGCCGTGCTGCGCGGCCTGGTCCGCACGCCGCGCGGGGCGACGGCCGCCGTCCCGGCGGCCCGGCCCGCCGTCGCGTCCATGGCGGAGCAGCTCGCCGCGCTCTCCGCGGCCGAGGCGCACCGCGTCCTGCTCGACCTGGTGCGCGGCAGCGCGGCCGCCGTGCTCGGCCACACCTCGCCGGACCTGGTACGCCCCGCCCGCCCCTTCAAGGAGATCGGCTTCGACTCCCTCACCGGAGTCGAGCTCCGCAACCGGCTGGCGTCGTCCACCGGACTGCGGCTCCCGGCCGCCCTGGTCTTCGACCACCCCACGCCGGAGGCGCTGGCCCGCCACCTGACCGAGCGGACGGCCGCCGAGCGGCCGTCCCCGGCGGCGGCCGTCCTCGCCGAACTCGACCGCCTGGAGGCGCTGATGACCGGCCTGCCGCCGGACGAGGACGTACGGGACGAGCTGGCGCGGCGGCTCCGCCAGACACTGTCCCGGCTGGCGCCGGACGCCGAAACCGGCGCGGAACCGGTCGCCGAGGTGCTCGCCGACCGGATCGAGTCGGCGACGGACGACGAGATCTTCGCGTACATCGACCGGCAGCTGGGCGCGTCATGAGCCCGGCGACCGGCAGCGCTATGAGCCCGGGGGCTGGGTCCCTCGTGGGCCCGGCGATCGGCGGCGCTATGAGCCTGGCGGCTGGGTCCTTCGTGAGCCCGGCGACCAGCGGCGCTGCGAGCCCGGCGCCTGGGCGCCTCATGAGACCGGCGGCTGAGCCCCTCGTGAGTCCCGCGCGCACGCGTCGGCCCCGTACGCGCCCCAGGGCCCTCGCTCCCCCTATGCCCCTTGCTTGCCCTGCTCCGAGAGACGACATCAACGACGAAAGCGGCGGTTCCCGGTGAGCGATCAGAGGCTCCGCGACTACCTCAACCGTGTGACGATCGACCTCCAGAACACGCGGCAGCGGCTCCAGGACGCCGAGTCCGCGGCCCACGAGCCGATCGCGGTCGTCTCGATGAGCTGCCGCTTCCCCGGCGGCGTCCGCACCCCCGACGACCTGTGGGACCTCCTCGCCGCCGGGCGCGACACCGTGACCGGGCTCCCCGCCGACCGCGGCTGGTCGACCGCCGACCTCGCGGCGGGCGGCGTGCCCGCCCAGGGCGCGTTCCTGGACGGCGCCGCCGACTTCGACGCGGAGTTCTTCGGGATCTCGCCCCGCGAGGCCGTGGCGATGGACCCCCAGCAGCGGCTGCTGCTGACGACCGCCTGGGAAGCCGTCGAACAGGCCGGCATCGACCCGCTCTCGCTGCGCGGCAGCCGGACCGGGGTGTTCGCCGCCGCCATCGACCAGGGGTACGCGACCCTCGGCGCCGACGCGTCCGAAGCCGTCCAGGGCTTCCTGATGACCGGCAACTCGATGAGCGTGATGTCCGGCCGCGTCTCCTACGCGCTGGGCCTGGAGGGCCCGGCCGTCACGGTCGACACCGCCTGCTCGGCGTCGCTGGTCGCCCTGCACCTCGCCGCCCGCGCCCTGCGCGCAGGGGAGTGCTCCCTCGCGCTGGCCGGCGGCGTCAGCGTGATGTCGCTGCCCGCCGTGTTCGTGGAGTTCAACCGGCAGGGCGCCATGGCCCCCGACGGCCGCTGCAAGCCCTTCGCGGCCGCCGCCGACGGCACGGGCTGGGGCGAGGGCGTCGGGATGCTGATGCTGGAACGGCTGGCGGACGCCCGTACCAACGGCCATCCCGTACTCGCCGTCCTTCGTGGCTCCGCCATCAACCAGGACGGCGCGAGCAACGGCCTCACCGCGCCCAACGGCCCCTCCCAGCAGCGCGTCATCCGGGCCGCGCTCGCCGACGCCCGGCTCGCCGCCGCCGACGTCGACGCCGTCGAGGCGCACGGCACCGGCACCACCCTCGGCGACCCGATCGAAGTCGACGCGCTGCTGGCGACGTACGGTCAGGACCGGGCGGTGGAACGGCCGTTGTGGCTCGGATCGCTGAAGTCCAACATCGGGCACACCCAGGCCGCGGCGGGCGTCGCGAGCGTCATCAAGACGGTGCTCGCGCTGCGCCACGGCGTACTGCCGCGCACCCTGCACGTCGATACGCCCACGCCGCACGCCGACTGGTCCGCGGGCGCGGTGGAACTGCTCACCGACGCCAGGCCGTGGCCCGACACCGGCCGCCCGCGCCGCGCCGGGGTCTCCTCCTTCGGCATGAGCGGCACCAACGCCCACCTCGTACTCGAAGAGGCCCCCGCGCCCGCGCCCGCCGCCGACGCGGAGCCCGAGCCCGGCTCCGAGACGCCCGCCGCGCCGCTGCCGACGACGCCCTGGATCCTGTCCGGCCGCACCCCCGCCGCCCTCCGCGACCAGGCCGCCGCGCTCGCCGGCCACCTCGACGCCGCTGACGACCCGGAACCCGCCGACATCGGGCTGTCCCTCGCCACCACCCGCGCAGCCTTCGACCACCGCGCCGTGCTGCTCGGCGACGGCCTCCCCGCGCTCCGCGACGGGCTCGACGCCCTCGCCCGCCCCGACACCGCCGCCGCGCCCGGCCTCGTACTCGGCGGCGGCCCGACCGTCGAAGGGCGCACGGCCCTGGTTTTCCCGGGCCAGGGCTCCCAGTGGCCGGGCATGGCCCGCGAACTCCTCGACTCCAACGAGGTGTTCCGCGACCGCGTTCACGCCTGCGCCGCCGCCCTCGCCCCGCACACCGACTGGCGGCTCCTCCCCGTCCTGCGCGAGGAGCCCGGCGCACCGTCCCTGGACCGCGTCGACGTGGTGCAGCCCGCGCTGTTCGCGGTGATGGTGTCGCTGGCCGCCCTCTGGGACTCCTGGGGCGTACGGCCCGACGCCGTGGTCGGCCACAGCCAGGGCGAGATCGCCGCCGCCGTCGTCTGCGGCGCCCTCACCCTCGACGACGGCGCGAAAGTGGTCGCCCTGCGCAGCCGGGCCCTGCGCGCCCTCGCCGGCCAGGGCGGCATGGCCTCCGTCTCCCTGCCCCAGGACCGGGCCCGCGCCGAGATCGAGCCGTGGGGCGAGCGGCTGTCCGTCGCCGCCGTCAACGGACCCGCCGCCGTCGTCGTCTCCGGAGAGGCCGGGGCGCTGGCCGAACTCCTCGCCCACTGCGAGGAGCGGGGCGTACGGGCCAGGGCCGTCCCCGTGGACTACGCCTCGCACTCGGCGCAGGTGGCGCGGATCGAGGACCGGCTGCTGGCCGAGCTGGCCGCCGTGCGGCCGCTGCCCGGCCGTATCCCGCTGTTCTCCACCGTCACCGGCGACTGGCTGGACACCACCGCCATGGACGCCGGCTACTGGTACCGCAACCTGCGGCGGACCGTACGCTTCGAGACCGCCGTGCGCGCCCTCGCCGGGCAGGGCTTCGACGTCTTCCTCGAATCGTCCCCGCACCCCGTGCTGACCATGGCGATCCAGGAGACCGTCGAGAGCGCGGGAGGCGCAGAGGGCATCGCCGCAGGCGCGGTGGTCGCCGGGACCCTGCGGCGCGGCGAGGGCGGACCGCGCCGGGCGCTCGCCTCGGCCGCCGAACTGTGGGTCGCCGGCGTCGCCGTCGACTGGTCCGCCGTCTACGCCCGCACCGGCGCGCGTACGGTCGGCCTGCCCGGCTACCCCTTCCAGACGCGCCGCTACTGGCTCGAACCGGAGGACGGCGCCGAACCGCGCCGGGGCACCGGCAGCAGCGACCCGGCCGACACCGACTTCTGGCGGATGGTCGAGGACGGCGACCTCGCCGCCACGGCCGACCGCCTCGCCGTCGATCCCGAACCCCTCGACCGGGTGCTGCCTGCCCTGCGCGCCTGGCGGCAGCGGCGGACCGATGCTGCCGCCATCGACTCCTGGCGCTACCGCACCGAATGGCAGCCCCTGCCCGAACCGCCCTCACCTCCTGTGCGGACATCCGAGGGCAGCTGGCTCGTGGTCCTCCCCGCCGGCCACGACGAGGACGAACGCGTGCGGGGCCCCCTCCAGGCCCTGGCCGGGCTCGGCGTCGACGTGCTGCCCGTCGTGCTGACCGCCGACGACGTGCGGCGCGACGCGCTCGCCGCCAAGGTGACGGCGGCCCTCGCCGGACGCGCCCCGGCGGGGGTGCTGTCGCTGCTCGCCGCCGACGGGCGGCCGCATCCCGAACACCCCTCGCTGCCCGGCGGCGCGGCCCTGACCGTCGCGCTCGTACAGGCCCTCGGCGACCTCCAGCTCACCGCGCCCCTGTGGTGCGCCACCCACGGCGCGGTGTCGACCGGCCCGCACGACCCCGTCACCGACCCGGACCAGGCCCTCGTCTGGGGCACCGGCCTCGTGGCCGCCTTGGAGGCCCCCGCGCGCTGGGGCGGCCTCATCGACCTGCCGCCCCGCCTCGACGACCGCGGCCGGGCCCGGCTCGGCGCCGTGCTCGCCGGGGCCGCGGGCCCGGGTCCGGGTTCGGGCTCGGGTTCGGGCTCGGCTTCGGGCGAGGACCAGCTCGCGCTGCGCGCCACCGGCCTCCTCGCCCGCCGCCTCGTCCGCGCCCCCAGGGCCGCGGGCGGGGGACGGCCGTGGCGGCCCCGCGGCACGGTCCTGCTCACCGGCGGCACCGGCGCGGTCGGCCCGCACCTCGCCCGCTGGCTGGCCCGCGGCGGCGCCGAACACGTCGTGCTGCCGGGACGCCGCGGCCCCGACGCGCCAGGAGCCGCCGAACTCGCCGCGGAACTAGCCGAGTTCGGCACCCGCGTGTCCCTGCCCAGCTGTGACCTGACGGACCGTGGGGCCGTCGAGGCGATGCTGACCGCGCTCGACGCCCAGGGCGACCCGGTCACCGCCGTCGTGCACGCCGCGGCGTTCATCGCGCTCGCCCCGCTGCGATCCACGCCGCTGTCCGCCTTCGAACAGATCGTCGCCGCCAAGGCCGCCGGCGCCGCCCACCTCGACGCGCTCCTCGACCGGGAGCTGGACGCCTTCGTACTGTTCTCCTCCATCGCCGGCGTCTGGGGCAGCGGCGACCACGGCGCGTACGCCGCGGGCAACGCCTACCTCGGCGCCCTCGCCCAGCACCGCCGCGCCCGCGGCCTGCGGGCCACCACCGTGGACTGGGGCGTCTGGCAGGCCGAGAACCCCTGGCAGGACCGGGTCGCCGGAGCCGACGCCGACCTGTTCAACCTGGAGGAGCACGGCCTGCCGCGAATCGACCCCGGCCGCGCCGTCACCGCCCTCCAGCAGGCCCTCGACGACGACGAGACCGCCGTCGCCGTCGCCGACGTCGACTGGGAGCGGTTCACCGCCGTCTTCACCTCCGCCCGCCCCAGCCCGCTGCTCACCGGCGTCCCCGACGTCCGCCGCATCCTGGCCCGCCAGCGGGAGGACGCGCCCGCCGAGGCCCCCGCCGCGCAGGCGCTGCGCGAACGCCTCGCCGCCCTCGACGCTGCGGGCCGCGACCGTACGCTCCTGGACCTCGTACGCACGCACGCCGCCGCCGTACTCGGGCACGGCTCGCCCGACGACATCAGGCCGGGCAAGGCGTTCCAGGAACTGGGCTTCGCCTCGCTCACCGCCGTGGAACTGCGCAACCGCCTCACCGCCGCGACCGGCCTGCGGCTGCCCTCCTCCCTCATCTTCGACTACCCGTCAGCCGCCGTGCTGGCCCGGCACATCCGCACCGAACTCCTGGGAGAGGGAGGCGCGTCGGAGGAGGGTTCGCCGAGCCCGGCGCCCCCGGTCGCGCCCGACGAGGACCCCATCGCCATCGTCTCCATGGCCTGCCGCTTTCCCGGCTCCATCGCGTCCCCCGAGGAGCTGTGGCGGCTCCTCGCCGAAGGCGGCGACGCCGTCTCCGAGTTCCCCGCCGACCGGGGCTGGCCGCTCGACGAGCTGTACGACCCCGACCCCGACCGGCCCGGCACCTCAACCACCCGGCACGGCGGATTCCTGCACGACGCCGCCGAGTTCGACGCCCCCTTCTTCGGGATCTCACCGCGCGAAGCCCTCGCCATGGACCCGCAGCAGCGGCTCCTGCTGGAGACCACGTGGGAGGCGTTCGAACGCGCCGGACTCGACCCGACAGCGCTGCGCGGCAGCCGCACCGGCGTGTTCACCGGCGTCAACTACGCCGACTACGCGAACGTCGTCGCGCGATCCGCGGAAGGCGAAGGGCACCTCCTCACCGGCAGCGCGCCCAGCGTCGTCTCCGGCCGCGTCGCCTACACCCTCGGCCTCGAAGGGCCCGCGGTGACCGTCGACACCGCCTGCTCCTCCTCCCTCGTCGCCCTCCACCTCGCGGGCCAGGCCCTGCGCGCCGGGGACTGCTCCCTCGCGCTCGTCGGCGGCGTCGCGGTGATGGCCACCCCCGGCGCCATCGTCACCTTCTCCCGCCAGCGCGGACTCGCCGCCGACGGCCGGTGCAAGGCGTTCTCCGACGCCGCCGACGGCATGGGCATGGGCGAGGGCGCGGGCGTACTGCTGCTGGAACGGCTCTCCGAAGCGCGCCGGCACGGCCACCCGGTGCTGGCCGTCGTACGGGGCAGCGCCATCAACCAGGACGGCGCGAGCAACGGCCTGTCCGCGCCCAACGGCCCCTCCCAGCAGCGCGTCATCCGGGCCGCCCTCGCCAACGCCGGGCTCGCGCCCGGCGACGTGGACGTGGTCGAGGCGCACGGCACCGGCACCACGCTGGGCGACCCCATCGAGGCGCAGGCCCTGCTGGCGACATACGGTCAGGACCGGCCCGCCGACCGGCCGTTGCTCGTCGGCTCGCTGAAGTCCAACATCGGCCACACCCAAGCCGCCTCCGGCGTCGCCGGAGTCATCAAGACCGTCCTGGCCATGCGGCACGGCACGGTACCGCCGACCCTGCACATCGACCGGCCCTCCACCCAGGTCGACTGGGAGCGCGGCGCCCTGACCCTCGCCACCGAACCCCGCCCCTGGCCCGAGAACGGCCGCCCGGCGCGCGCCGGAGTGTCGTCCTTCGGGCTGAGCGGCACCAATGTGCACGCCATCCTGGAACAGGCCCCGGATCCGGCCCCCGCGACGGTCGACAGCCCCGACCCGAGCCCCGCCACCGCCGACAGCCCCGAGCCCGGCACCACCACGGCGGGCCGCCCCGCACGGGACGGAGCCGCCGCCGACGGCCCCGACCCGAGCCCCGCCACCGCCCACGGCCCCGAACCGCGCGGCGGCGCCGTGGTGGCCTGGCCGCTGTCGGCCCGTACCCCCGAAGCGCTGCGGGCGCAGGCCCGGCGGCTGAACCGGCACCTCGCCGAGCACCCCGGTACGGACCCCGCCGACATCGGACTCACCCTCCACGGCCGCACCGCCTTCGAGCACCGCGCCGCGCTCGTCGGTGACCGCGAGGAACTGCTCCACGGACTGCGCGCGCTGGCCGACGACGCGTCAGCGGCCGGATACGCGGCCCAGGACGCCGACACCCGCGCCGTGTTCGTCTTCCCCGGACAGGGCTCCCAATGGGTCGGCATGGGCGCCGAACTGCTCGAAACCCAGCCGGTGTTCGCGGACCTCGTCGCCGAGTGCGAGCAGGCGCTCGCGCCGTACGTGGACTGGTCGCTGAAGGCCGTGCTGCGCGCCGAGGGCGACGCGCCCGCCTTCGAGCGGGTCGACGTCGTCCAGCCCGTGCTCTTCGCGGTGATGGTGTCGCTGTCCGGCCTGTGGCGCTCGTACGGCGTGGAGCCGGGGGCCGTCGTCGGCCACTCCCAGGGCGAGATCGCGGCGGCCTGCGTCGCCGGGGCGCTGTCCCTCGACGACGCGGCGCGCGTCGTGGCGCTGCGGAGCAAGGCCCTGCGCGCCCTGTCGGACGGCGGCGGCATGGCCTCCGTGGCGCTCCCCGCCGACCAGGTGCGCGAATGGATCGCGCGCTGGGGCGGCCGGCTGTCGGTGGCGGCCGTGAACGGGCCCGTCTCCACCGTCGTCTCCGGCGACGTCGCCGCGCTCGACGAGCTGATGGCCCAGGCCGCGAAGCGCGAGGTGCGCGCCCGCTACGTACCGGTCGACTACGCCTCCCACTCCGCGCACGTCGAAAGCCTGGAGGGTGAACTCCTCGATCAGCTCGACGGGTTGACGCCGCGTCGGGCAGAGGTTCCCTTCTACTCCACCGTGACCGGAGAGCCGCTGGACGGGACCGGGCTGGACGCCGGGTACTGGTACCGCAACCTGCGCCGGACCGTCGAGTTCGAGAAGACCACGCGGGCCCTCCTCGGCGACGGGTTCCGGCTCTTCGTGGAACCCAGCGCGCACCCCGTCCTGACCGCCGCCGTACAGGAGACCGCCGACGCCGCCGGGCGCGACGCCCGCGCCATCGGCACCCTGCGCCGCGACGACGGCGGCCCCGCCCGCATGCTGCGCGCCCTCGGCGAGGCATGGGAAGGCGGCCTGCCGGTCGACTTCTCCGCCGCCTGCCGCGGGGCCCGCCGCGTCGACCTGCCCACCTACCCCTTCCAGCGCGAACGCTTCTGGCCGCAGCCGGGGGCCGGGGCGCGCGCGGACATCGCCGCCGCGGGCCTCGACAGCGCCGGCCACCCGCTGCTGGGCGCCGCCATCGAGGTCGCGGACTCCGGGGAGCTGGTGCTGAGCGGCCGACTGTCGCAGCGCACCCACCCCTGGCTCGCCGACCACCGCGTCTCCGACACCATCCTGCTGCCCGGCGCGGCCTTCGTGGAACTGGCCGTACGCGCCGCCGACGAGGCCGGCTGCCCCGTCGTCGAGGAACTCACCCTCCAGGCACCGCTGTTCCTGCCGCCCGACGCGATCCTCAGGCTGCAACTGCGGGTGGGCGCCGCCGACGCCGAGGGCCGCCGCGCCATCGACCTGTTCTCCCGCCGCGAGGACGCCGCCGCCGGCGACTGGACCCCGCACGCCACCGGAATCCTGGGGCCCGGCAGCGCGCCCGGCGAACCGCCCGCCGTTCCGGCCGCCGCCGACGCGGCCTGGCCCCCGGCCGGAGCCGAGCCGATCGCCGTGGACGACCTCTATACGCGCTTCGGCGCTTCCGGATACGGCTACGGGCCCGCCTTCCAGGGGCTCCGGGCCGCCTGGCGGCGCGGCACCGAGGTCTTCACCGAGGTCCGGCTGCCCGAGGAGCAGCAGCCGCAGGCCCCCTCGTACGGGCTCCACCCCGCCCTGCTCGACGCGGCCCTGCAAGGGCTCTGGCTCGGCTCGCGCGAAGGCTCCACTCCGCACGGATCTGTCCCGGACGGCTCCGTCCCGGACGGCTCCACCTCGGACGGCCCCACCCCGGACGGTTCGCGGACCTCACCGACCTCGCCGACCTCGCAGGCCGGATCGGCGGGCGCCGTCGGGCTGCCGTTCTCCTGGGGCGGCGTCCGGCTGCACGCCGGAGGGGCCACCACGCTGCGCGTCCGACTCGGCTACGGGCCCGACGGCACGGTGTCCATCGACGCCACCGACCCCGAGGGCCGCCCGGTCGCCACCGTCGAGGAACTGGCGGTACGCCCCGTCGACCTCGACGCGCTCCGCGCCGCCGGAGCGGGCGCGGGCGCCTCCGACTCCCTCTTCCGCACCGAGTGGACCCCGCTGCCCGCCGCCGGACCGGCCGAACACCTCGGACACTGGGCGGTCATCGGCGGCGAGGACCTCTTCCCGGACAGCCACCCCGACCTCGCGGCGCTCGCCGCGGCGGTGAACGCGGGCATGCCGGCGCCCGCCGTGGTCGTCGTCCCCTGCCTGGAGACCACGGCCGACGCGGCGTCAGTACGAGTCGCCCTCAACCGCGTTCTGCCGCTCACCCAGGAGTGGCTGGCCGACCCCCGCTGGGACGGCGCGCGCCTGGTCCTGCTCACCCGGGGCGCGGTCGCCACGGCCCGCGGCGCACAGCTCACCGACCTCGCCGCCGCGGCCGTACGCGGACTCCTGCGGTCCGCGCAGTCCGAACACCCCGACCGCCTGCTGCTCCTCGACACCGACGACCCGGCGGCCGTCGCCACCCGGCTGCCCGCCGCGCTGGCTGCCAATGAACCCCAACTCGCCGTACGAGAAGGAACATTGCTCGCCGCGCGGCTCGTACGGGAGGCCGTAGAGGACAAGACGCCCGGCGCGTGGGACAGCGACAAGACCGTCCTCATCACCGGAGCCGGGGGAGTGCTCGGCGCCCTGGTGGCCCGTCACCTCGTCGCCGAACGCGGCGTACGGCACCTGCTGCTGGCGGGGCGGCGCGGCCCGGACGCCCCCGAGACGCTCGCCCTGGCGGCCGAACTCCGGGAAGCGGGCGCTCAGGTGGCCGTCGCCGCGTGCGACGCGGCGGACCGCGCCGCGGTGGCCGCGCTGCTCAAGGGCGTACCGGAGGAACATCCGCTCACCGCCGTCGTCCACGCCGCGGGCGTCCTCGACGACGCGCTCATCGAGTCGCTGACGCCGGAGCGCATGGACCACGTGCTGCGCCCCAAGGTCGACGCGGCCCTCAACCTGCACGAGCTGACGGAGGGCATGGACCTCGCGGCGTTCGTCCTGTTCTCCTCCGCGTCCGCCACCGTCGGCAACGCCGGACAGGGCAACTACGCGGCGGCCAACGCGTTCCTCGACGCCCTCGCCCAGCAGCGCCGGGCCCACGGTCGCCCCGCGCAGTCCCTGGCCTGGGGCCTGTGGGCCGAACGCAGCGCCCTGACCGGCGCCCTCGGCGACGACGCCCTGCGGCGGATGGCCCGCGGCGGCACCGCCGCGCTCTCCACCGGCGAAGGGCTGGCCCTCTTCGACGCGGCGCTCGCCTCGGACGAGCCGCTGCTCGTCCCCGTCAAGCTCGACCTCGCCCGGCTGCGCGCCGCCGCCCGTACCGCCCCCGTGCCCCCGCTGCTGTCCGGGCTCGTCCCCGGCGGCGTCCGCAGGCGCGCGGCCGGTACGGACGACGCCGACGCGGGCTCCCTGCGCCGGCGGCTCACAGCGCTCGGCGCCGAGGAGCGGCGCGCGGCGGTGCTCGACCTCGTACGGAGCCGCGTCGCGGACGTGCTGGGCCACCACGAAGCCGAGGCCGTCGACCCCGAACGCGCCTTCAAGGACCTCGGCTTCGACTCGCTGACCTCCGTCGAACTGCGCAACCGGCTGGGCGCGGCCACCGGACTCCGGCTCCCGGCGACCCTGGTCTTCGACCGGCCGAGCCCCGCCGAGGTCGCCGCGTACGTCGCCGAACGGCTGCTGCCCGACGACGCGCCGGCGGGCCGGGCCGACGGGGACCGCACCGACGCCGAGATCCGCGACCGGCTCGCCGCGATCCCGCCGTCGGAGCTGCGCCGCGCCGGGCTCCTCGACGCGCTGCTGAACCTCGCCGACGGGCTCTCCGGCCCGGCGCCGGCCGACGGCGAACCCCGGCCGCCGGATGACGGCGCCGGGACCATCGAGGACATGGGCGTCGACGACCTCGTACGGATGGCGCTGGGCGGCGACCGTGACTGAACCACGCGGGCAGGAAGGGAAGACGATGTCCACGGACCGGGTGGTGGAGGCGCTGCGCGCCTCGCTCCAGGAGAACCAGCGACTGCGCGAGACGAGCCGGCGGCTCGGTGACGAGGCCCGCGAGCCCATCGCCGTCGTGGCGATGGGCTGCCGCTTCCCCGGCGGCGTACGCACCCCCGAGGAGCTGTGGGAGCTGCTGGTCAAGGAGCGGGACGCGGTCTCCGCGTTCCCCGAGGACCGCGGCTGGGACGTCGAGGGCCGGTACGACACGGACCCCGACGCGCCCGGCACCTTCTACGTCCGGGAGGGCGGCTTCCTCCGCGACGCCTGCGACTTCGACCCCGCCTTCTTCGGCATCTCGCCGCGCGAGGCCCTGGCGATGGACCCCCAGCAGCGGCTGCTGCTGGAGACGGCCTGGGAGGCCGTGGAACGCGCCGGGATCGACCCGCTCACCCTGCGCGGCAGCCGGACCGGCGTCTACGCCGGGGTCATCTACAGCGAGTACGGCTCCCGGCTCGGCGCGGTCCCCGACGAGGTGGAGGGGTTCCTCGGCACCGGCAGCATCCCCAGCGTCGCCTCCGGCCGCGTCGCCTACACGCTGGGGCTCCAGGGACCGGCGGTGACCCTCGACACCGCCTGCTCCTCCTCCCTCGTGGCCGTCCACCTCGCCTGCCAGGCGCTACGGGCCGGCGACGCGACCCTCGCCCTGGCCGGCGGGGTGACCGTGATGTCCACCCCCGGCCTGTACATCGGCTTCAGCCGCCAGCGCGGGCTCGCCCCCGACGGGCGCAGCAAGTCGTTCTCGGCGGCGGCCGACGGCGCGGGCTTCGGCGAGGGCGTCGGCCTGCTGCTCCTGGAACGGCTCTCCGACGCGCGCCGCAACGGCCACCCCGTACTGGCCGTGGTGCGCGGCTCCGCCGTCAACCAGGACGGCGCCAGCAACGGCATGACCGCCCCCAACGGGCCCGCCCAGGAGCGCGTCATCCGGCAGGCGCTGGACCGCGCCGGGCTCGCCCCCGGCCAGGTGGACGCGGTGGAGGCGCACGGCACCGGCACGGTGCTGGGCGACCCCATCGAGGCGCAGGCCCTGCTCGCCGTCTACGGCCGGGGCCGGCCCGC
The DNA here is from genome assembly GCF_040654795.1 of Streptomyces sp. NPDC050617. Classification (NCBI taxonomy): domain Bacteria; kingdom Bacillati; phylum Actinomycetota; class Actinomycetes; order Kitasatosporales; family Streptomycetaceae; genus Streptomyces; species Streptomyces sp. NPDC050617. Next base: position 146,732 of record NZ_JBFAIS010000013.1, read on the forward strand.
GGACCGGCCGCTGTGGCTCGGCTCGCTGAAGTCCAACCTGACCCACACCCAGGCCGCCGCCGGGGTGGGCGGCGTCATCAAGACCGTCCTGGCGATGCGGCACGGCCTGCTGCCCAAGACCCTGCACATCGACCGGCCCACCGACCAGGTCGACTGGACCGAGGGTGCCGTGGAGCTCCTCACCGAGGCCCGCCCCTGGCCCGCCACCGGCGAGCCCCGCCGGGCCGGGGTCTCCTCCTTCGGCGCCAGCGGCACCAACGCCCACCTGATCCTGGAATCCGTGCCCGAACCCGCGCCGGCCCGCGCGGCGGCTCCCGCGCCCGGCCCGGTGCTCTGGCCGCTGTCGGCGAAGAGCGGCCCGGCGCTGCGGGCCCAGGCCGCCGCCCTCCACGCCCACCTGCTCGCCGAGCCCGACCCGCGTCTCCTCGACGTCGGCCGCTCGCTGGCCCTCGGCCGGTCGCGGTTCGCGGAGCGCGCCGTCCTGGTCGGCGAGGACCGCGCCGAACTGCTCGCCGGACTCGCCGCCCTCTCCCAGGGCGAGGAGCCCGCGGCGGGCGTACGCGGCACCGTGCCGCAGGGCGGCCGCAAAGCGGTCTTCGTCTTCCCCGGAACGGGCGCGCAGTGGACCGGCATGGGCGCTGAACTCCTCGACAGCAGCCCGGTGTTCGCCGCCCGGATGGCCGACTGCGAACGGGCCCTGGCCCCGCATCTCGACTGGTCGCCCACCGCGGTGCTGCGCGGCGCGCCGGGCGGGCCCGACCCCGAGCGGGTGGAGGTGCTCCAGCCGGTCCTGTTCGCGGTGATGGTGTCGCTGGCCGCCGTGTGGCGCGCCCACGGCGTCGAGCCCGCCGCCGTGATCGGCCACAGCCAGGGCGAGGCGGCCGCCGCCTGCGTGGCGGGCGCGCTGTCCCTCGACGACGCGGCCCGCGTCGCCGTGGAGCGCAGCAAGGCGCTCGGCACCCTGCCGGGCGGCGCGATGGCCACCGTGATGATGTCGCCGGAAGAGGTCTCCGAAGCCCTGACGCGACGTCAACTGGACGTCTCCATCGCGGCCGTCAACGGCCCGCGCGTCGTGGTGGTGGCCGGCTCCGAGGACGCCGTCGGCACACTCGTCGACGACCTCGAGGCCGAGGGCGCGATGGCCTGGCGGATGCCCATAGGGCACGCCTCCCACTGCGGCGACGTCGAGGCCATACAGGACATGCTGCGCACGGCGCTGGCCGACATCGCGCCCCGGCCCGCCGCCGTCCCGATGCTCTCCACCGTCGACGCGGCCCCGCCGGGCCCCGACGCCTTCGGCCCCGACTACTGGTACCGCAACCTGCGGCACACCGTCCGCTTCCAGGAGGCCGTACGGGCGCTGCTCGACGCCGGGCACCGGACCTTCCTGGAGATCAGCCCGCACCCCACGCTGACCTTCGGCATCGAGGACACCGCGGCCGACGCCGGCGCGCGGGACGCCCTCGTGCTCGACACCCTGCGCCGCTCCGAGGGCGGCCTCCGGCGGCTGCTGCTGTCCCTGGGCGCGGCGCAGGCGAACGGCCTGCCGGTGTCCTGGGAACCGCTGTTCGACGGGGTCGGGGCGGGCCGCGCCGACCTCCCCACGTACGCCTTCCAGCGCCGGCGCTACTGGCTCGACGCGGCCCCCGCGGGCGGCGACCCCGCCACGGCGGGCCAGGCCGACGGCGGCCACCCCCTGCTCGGCGCGGCCGTCGCCCTCCCGGACGAGGCGGGCACCCTCTTCACCGGCCGGCTCTCCCTCGCCGCCCACCCCTGGCTCGCCGACCACGCCGTCGCCGGTACGGTCCTGCTGCCCGGCGTGGCCTATCTGGAGATGGCCGCGCACGCCGGACGGCGGCTCGGCAGCGCCGCGGTCGAGGAACTGACCCTCGCCGCGCCGCTGCTGCTGCCCGGCGACCCGGCGTCGGAGCGGGCCGTACAGCTCCGGCTGCTGGTAGGGCCCGAGGACGCGGACGGACGCCGCCCCGTGACGCTCCACTCCCGCCCCGAAGACGCCGGAGCCGACCAGCCCTGGACGCGCCACGCGGACGGAACCCTCGGCGCCCGACCGGCTCCGGCCCTGCCCGTACGGGCCGAATGGCCGCCGTCCGGGGCGACGCCGCTGGACGTGGACGATCTGTACGAGCTGCTGGAAGCCCAAGGCATCGAGTACGGACCGGCGTTCCGCGGCCTGCGCGCCGCCTGGCGCGACGGCGACGAGATCCACGCCGAGGTCGCGCTGCCCGAGACGCTGACGGGCGCCGGGAACGGCGGATTCGGCGTACACCCGGCGCTGCTCGACGCCGCCCTCCAGACGACCGGACTCCGGCCGACGGACGGTCAACAACCCACTGACGGCGTGCCGTTGCCGTTCTCCTGGAGCCAGGCGGCGATCGAACCGTCCGCCGAACCGGTGCTGCGCGTGACGCTCCGCCCCGACGGGCCGGACGCCGTGACGGTACGGATCACCGACCCGGCCGGACACGCGGTCGCCACGGTCGGTTCGCTGACCCTGCGCGCCGCCTCCGCCGCCGCCCTGCGCACGCCTGCCGACTCGCTGTTCCGCCTCGACTGGACCCCGGTCGCCGCCCCCGACGCGGAGCCCCCGCCCGCCCGCTGGGGGATCCTCGGCCCGCGCGACGAACGGCTCCTCCCACCGGAGTTCGCCACCGAGCCGCTGCCCACGGAGGAAGAGGGCGGCGGGGGCGCCGTGCCGGATGCCGTGCTGCTGCTCTGCCCGCCCCGCGCCGACGCGGACGCCGATGCCGACGCCGTGACGGGCCCGGAAGCCGTGCACGCGGTCGCGGCCGACGTGCTCGCCCGAGTCCAGAGCTGGCTGGCCGACGACCGCTTCGCGGACACGCCCCTCGTGGTGCTCACCCGAGGCGCGGCCGACACGGGCGAGGAGCCGGTGGACCTCGGCGCCGCCGCCGTCTGGGGCCTGCTCCGCTCCGCCCAGCTCGAACACCCCGGACGGTTCCTGCTGCTCGACACCGACGGGCCGCAGGGGACCACCGCCCAGCTGACCACCGTGCTCGCGGCCGGCGAACCGCAGACGGCCGTCCGCGAGGGGCGGCTCCTCGCGCCCCGGCTGGCCCGTCAGGACGCCCCCGCGCCCGTACCGGCCGCGCCCTCCTTCGGGCCCGACGGGACCGTGCTGCTCAGCGGCGGCGGCGCCCTCGCGGGCGTGCTGGCCCGCCATCTCGTCGCCGAGCACGGAGTGCGCCGCCTGCTCGTACTCAGCCGACGCGGCCCGGAAGGCCCCGGCCTGGCCCCGCTCGCCGCCGAACTGGCCGAGCAGGGGGCCGAAATGACCGCGCTGGCCTGTGATGTGTCGGACCGTCGGCAACTGGCCGACGCGCTGGCGACGATCCCCGACGAACACCCGCTGCGCGCGGTCGTGCACACCGCGGGAGCCCTCGACGACGGGCTCCTCGAAGCCCTGACACCGGGGCGGCTGCGCGCCGTGCTGCGGCCCAAGACCGACGCCGTCCACCACCTGCACGAGCTGACGCGCGGGTACGAGCTGTCGGCGTTCGCCGTGTTCTCCTCCGCCGCGGGCGTCATGGGCAGCCCCGGCCAGTCCGCGTACTCGGCCGCCAACGCCACCCTCGACGCGCTGATGGCGGCGCGGCGGCGGCTCGGACTGCCGGGCGTCTCCCTGGCCTGGGGGCTGTGGGAGCGGCAGAGCGGGCTGACGGCCGAGCTGGCCGGCACAGACCTGCACCGGATGGCTCGCGGCGGGGTGCGCGCGCTGTCCGACGAGGACGGCATGGCGCTCTTCGACGCCGCCTTGAGCGCCGGCGACGCGCTGGCCGTGCCGGTGCACCTGGACCTCGCCGCGTACCGCGACGGCCCGCCGCCGCTGCTGCGTTCGCTGGTACGGGCCCGGCCCCGGAAGGCGGCCGCCGACTCGGTCCGCGCGCGGCTCGCCGGAGCCGGGGCCGAAGAGCGCGAGCGCGTCCTGCTCGACGTCGTACGCACCCTCGCGGCCGGCGTCCTCGGCCACGCGGACGCCGAGGCCGTGCCGGAGACGGCCGCCTTCCTCTCCCTCGGATTCGACTCGCTGACCGCCGTCGAACTCCGCAACCGGCTCGGCGAGGCCACCGGGCTGCGGCTGCGGCCCTCGGCGGTGCTCGACAGCGGCACGCCGGTCAAGCTGGCGGCGCAGCTCGGGGCGGCGCTGGCCGCCGCGTCCGAAGCGGCAGCCGCGGCCGAACCCGAGGTGGGGGCCGACGCTCCACCGGCGGTAAGGGCCTCCGGCGAACCCGTGCCGGACGCCGGGCCCGAGCCGGACGCCGACCCGGTGAGCCTGCTGTTCCGGCAGGCGTGCGAACTGGGGAAGACCGACGAGGGTCTCGCGCTGCTGAAACACGCCTCCGCCCTGCGGCCGCAGTTCGACAGCGCGGCCGGCTTCCTCGCCTCCGGGGCCTGCCCCCGGCTGCTCCGCCTGCGCGAGCGCGCCGACGCCCCCGTCGTCGTCTGCTTCGGCTCGGTCGTCGCCCTGGGCGGCGCCCACCAGTACGCGCGCCTCGCCGCGCGGCTGGGGGACCGGTTCGGCGTCAGCGCGCTGGACGCCCCCGGCTTCGTACCGGGCGAGGCGCTGCCCGCGGACATGTCCGCGCTGCTGGACTTTCAGGCGCTGACGATCCGTCAAGAGCACCCGGACAGCCCCCTGGTGCTCGTCGGCTCGTCCTCCGGCGGCACCCTCGCGCACGGTGCGGCCGCGGCGCTGGAACGGCTCGGCGCCGGGCCCGCCGCCGTGGTGCTGCTCGACACCTATCTGTCCGACAACGCGGGCATCACGCAGTTCAACGACGTCCTGCTGGGCGGGATGTTCGCGCGCGAGGACCGGGCGGCCCCGATGGACGGAACCCGGCTCACCGCGATGGGCGGGTACTTCCGCATCCTCGACGACTGGCGGCCCCCGGCCGTCGAAGCGCCCGTCCTGCTCGTACGCGCCTCCACCCCGCTCGGCGAACCGTCCCCGGACGCCGGGGACTGGCGCTCCTCCTGGTCGTCCGCGCACACGGTCGTGGACGTGCCAGGCGACCACTTCTCGATCATGGAAGAGCACATCGCGACCACCGGCGAGGCCGTCGCCGACTGGCTCCGAACCGTCGTTCCACCGGTCGCGGGCGCCGCCCCGGCCACGCGTACGGGCACGACGGCCGACGAACCGGAGGCAGCCCGTACAGAGGCCCGTACAGAGGCCCGTACAGAGGCCCGTACAGAGGCCCGTACAGAGGCCCGTACAGAGGCCCGTACAGAGGCTCGCGCGGAGGCTCGTACGGACACGGCGGATATCTCGGATACCTCGGGCGCCGCCCCGGCCGCCCGCACCAACCACCCGCTGAGGAGGGACGCGTGACCACCACGCCGCACGAGGAGAGCCAGAACCCGCCGGCCCACGCGCTGACCGTGCTGGGGGCCGGGGTGATGGGGGTCGGCATCACCGCGCTGGCCCTCGGCCACGGGCTGCCCGTCCACCTCGTCGACACCGACCCCGACCGGCTCGACCGGGCGCCGGAGAAGATCGGCGACGAGCTGCGGCTGGCGCAGCTGATGAGCGCCCTGCCGCCGGACATCGCGCCCGGCGAACTGACCACCGCCGCCACGTCCGACGCCGCCGGCCGGGCCACCGCCGTCATCGAGGCGATCACCGAGAGCGCCGACCTCAAGGCCAAGGTCCTGGCCGAGATCTCGGCCGCGGTGCGCCCCGGCACGCTGCTGATCACCAACACCTCGTCCATCCCCGTCGACGAGCTCGCCGACGCCGTCGACCGCCCGGCGGAGCTCGTCGGCACCCACTTCATGAACCCGCCCTACCTGATCAAGACGGCCGAGGTCGTCCGCGGCCCCCGGACCGGCGACGCGGCGATGGCCGCCGTGACCTCGCTGCTCGCCGCGGTGCGCCGCGACGGCGTCGTGGTCAAGGACGCCCCCGGCTTCGTGACCAGCAGGGTCCTGCACCCGATGATCAACGACGCGGCCCGCGTCGTACAGGAGGGCACCGCCACCGCCGAAGCCGTCGACGCGCTGATGCAGGGCTGCCTGGGACACCCCACCGGGCCCCTCCGCACCGCCGACCTCATCGGCATCGACAACCTCGTCGACTCGCTGAAAGTCCTGTACGAACGCACCGGCGACGACGGCTGCCGCCCCTGCGACCTGCTGCTGAAGCTCGTCGCGGAGGGCCGCCACGGCCGCAAGTCGGGGCAGGGCTTCTACACGTACCCATGACCAGCACCATCGCGACCCGCGCCGCTTATATCACTCGCACCGCTTACCCCATGGAGGAGAACCGATGACCAACCAGACCGGCGAGGCCGCGGACACCGGCACCGGGGCCCGTACGCCGGAAGCCGTGGAGAAGGAGCTGCTCGACTTCCTCCAGGGACATACCGGCACGCCATGGCAGCCCGAGACCGACCTGTTCAGGACGGGCGGCCTCTCCTCCCTCTTCGCGATGCAACTGGTCGTGCACCTGGAGAAGACCTACGGGGTGGCGATCCGCGGGGCCGACCTCCGGATGGACAACTTCCGTACCGCGCGCGTGATGGCGGCGCTGGTCTGCCGGCTGCGGGAGCCGCGCTCCGGGGGCCTCGATGGGTGACGTGGTCTCCGAGGCGGCGGCCCGGGTCACCGCGGCGGTCGGCGACCGGGCCGGTGAATGGGACCGCTCGGGCCTGCTCCCCGTGGACCTGCTCCGGGAACTCGGCGCGGCCGGCCGGCTGTGCGCCGAAGTGCCCGCCGAGTACGGCGGGTGGGGCCTGAGCAGCTGGCTCAGCGGCGAGTACACCGCGCACGTGGGGAGCCTGTGCAGCTCCCTGCGGAGCGTGCTGACCTCGCAGGGCATGGCCGCCTGGACCGTCCAGCGCTTCGGCACGCCGCGGCAGCGGGCCGACTGGCTCCCGGGGCTGACCGGCGGCCGGCTCGCGGCGGTCGGGTTCAGCGAACCGGACGCGGGCAGCGACCTCGCGGCGATGACCACCGTCATCCGCCGCGACGGCGACTCGGTTGTCATCGACGGCCGGAAGAAGTGGGTGACCGCTGCCTCCTACGCGGACGTGCTGGTGATATTCGGCCGCTACGCCGACGGCTCCGACGGCTCTGACGGCTCTGACGGGGATGTCGCCGCCGCCGTGCTCGTACCCGCCGACACGCCCGGTGTCGAGGTGCGGCGGATCGCCGATCCGCTCGGCTGCCGCGCGGCCGGCCACGCCGACATCGCGCTCGACGCGGTCCGGCTGCCTGCCGAGAGCGTCCTCGGCGGGTACGGGCTGCCGCTGCCGCTCCTGGTGACCACCGCCCTGGCGTACGGGCGGATGTCCGTGGCGTGGGGGTGCGTGGGCATCCTGCGCGGCTGCCTGGCCGCCGCCGCCGGGCACGCCGCCGTCCGCGAGCAGTTCGGCAAGCCGATAGCCCGGCACCAGTTGGTGGCCCGGCACCTCGCCGAGCTGTACACGGCGGAACAGGTGGCCACCAGGGTCTGCGAGCACGCCAGCCGCTGCTGGGACGAGGGGTCCCCGGACCAGGTGGTGGCCACCGTCCTGGCCAAGCGCGTCAGCTCCGCCCAGGCCGCCGCCGGGGCTTCGTCGGCCGTCCAGGTGCTGGCCTCGGCCGGTTCGCGGGACGGCCACCCGGTGGCCCGCGCCTACCGGGACGCGAAGCTGATGGAGATCATCGAGGGCAGCACCGAGCTGTGCCAGGTGCTGCTCGCCGACCACGCCGTCTCCGCGCGGGGCCGCACCCCACAGGCCGCGCCGGCACCGGCACCGGCCGTATCGGCACCAGCCGCACCCGTGCCCGCCGTGCCCACCGCACCCGCACCCGCACCGCCCGTATCCGCGTCGGGGAGGCCGCGGTGAGCGCGCCCGACATCCGTGAACCGCAGGGGGAGCCCATGAGCGACACCGCCGGCGACGACCGGCCCGCGACCGTCAAATGCCTGGTCTGGGACCTGGACAACACCCTCTGGCAGGGCACCCTGCTGGAGGACGAGCAGGTGGCGCTGGCCGACGAGGTGCGCAAGGTCGTCATCGAGCTGGACTCCCGCGGCATCCTCCAGTCCGTGTCCAGCAAGAACGACCACGACCACGCCTGGGCCCGGCTGGAGGCCCTCGGCGTCGCCGAGTACTTCGTGCTGCCGCAGATCGGCTGGGGTGCCAAGTCTGACGCGGTGCGCCGCATCGCTGACCGGCTGAACTTCGCGCACTCCGCCATCGCCTTCATCGACGACCAGCCCGCCGAGCGCGCCGAGGTCGCCTTCCACCTCCCCGAGGTCCGCGGCTACCCGGCCGAGCAGGCGCTCGACCTGCCGGGCCTGCCCGAGTTCACGCCCGCGACGAGCACCGTGGACTCGCGGCGGCGCCGGGCGATGTACCAGGCCGGGTTCCGCCGGGAGGCGGAGCGCGCCGAGGCGGCCGGCCCCGACGAGGAGTTTCTGCGCTCCCTCGACATGGTGATGCGTATCGGCCGGGCCACGGGCGAGGAGCTGTCGCGGGTCGAGGAACTCACCCTGCGCACCAGCCAGATGAACGCCACCGGGGTGCACTACTCGGACGCCCGGCTGCGGAGCCTGCTCGCCGACCCGGACCACGAAGTGCTCGTCGTCACCCTCACCGACCGGTTCGGCCCGCACGGCGCGGTGGGGGTGCTCCTGCTGGAGCGTCACCCGGAGATGTGGCACCTCAAGCTGCTCGCCACCTCCTGCCGGGTCGTCTCGTACGGGGCCGGGGCGACGCTGCTGAACTGGCTGGCCGACGCGGCGGCCGGGGCCGGAGCGCATCTGGTCGCCGACTTCCGGGCCACCGAGCGGAACCGGATGATGGAGATTGCCTACCGCTTCGCCGGCTTCGACGACCAGCCCTGCCCCTGCGCCGCCGGGCTGTCCGACGACGCGGAGACGTCCGGGGCGGCGGCCGGGGCGGCGGCCGGATCAGGGGCCGACGGGCTCCAGCGGCTGCACCTGGTGCCCGAGGCCCGTCCGGCGTCCACCACCCTGCGGCTGGAGGCGCCGGCGCTCTTCGTCTGATACGGGGCCCCGGCCGTGCGCGCGCCGCCGACGCCCGTACGGCCGGGGCCCGTTCAGAGCTTGCGGGCGAGGGAGATACCGTCGGCCATGGGCAGCAGGGACAGCTCCACCCGGTCGTCGTGGTGCAGCAGCCGGTTCAGGTCGCGCACCCCCTCGGTGTCCGGGTCCTGCGCGTCGGGGTCGGCGACGCGCCCGAAGAAGAGCGTGTTGTCGATGACGATGAGGCCGCCCTTGCGGACGAGGTCCAGTGAACTCTCGTAGTAGCGAAGGTAATTGGTCTTGTCCGCGTCGATGAAGACGAAGTCGAAGGAGCCGGGCCCCTCGTCGGCCAGCAGCTTGGCCAGCGTGTCGTTCGCGTCGCCGATCCGCAGGTCGATCCGCGACTCGACGCCGGCGCGCCGCCAGTAGTCGGCGCCGAACGCCGGCCACCGGTCGTCGATGTCGCAGGTCACCAGCCGTCCGCCGGCCGGCAGGGCGCGGGCCAGGCACAGCGTGCTGTAGCCGGTGAAGGTCCCGATCTCCAGTACGGACCGGGCCCCGGTCAGCCCGGCGAGGAGGGCCAGCAGCTGCCCCTCCTCGGCCATCACCTGCATGGCCCGCCCGGCGGGCAGCACCGCGGTGGCCTCGCGCAGCTCCCGCAGGATCGTGTCGTCCCGCAGGGACACCTCCCTGACGTAGTCGAGCAGTTCACCGGTGGCTGCTGTCTGGTGGGCCATGGAAACGGCCTTCCCCTCTGCTGTATGCGACGTCGCTGTGTGCGAAGTCGTCGGAGTAGTCGATGTGCGCGTCGCGAGGAAGCCGCGAGGAACGGGGCCCGCGCCCTCTCGCGGCCCCTCTTACACGGCTTACACGGCTTACACGGCCCGGGGCCCTGTCGTGCCGGTCGCCTGGAACACGTTCTGATGCCGGAAGGACTCGTACTCCTGGGCCCGTTCCCGCGCGTACGCCTGGAGCAGCGCGTCGAGGCGGTAGCGCCCGGCGACGGGAGGGTGCAGGAGATGCGCCTCGACCAGCGTGTCGAGGGCGTCCTCGGCGCTCTCCTCGGAGCAGTTCAGCATGGCCGCGACCCTGCCGCGCGAGGTGTGCGCGGCGTTGACCGCGCCCAGGGCGGTGAACACGGCCACCGGATCGACGCCGTTCGCGGAGCGGCGCGGCAGCTCCGTGTGGCCCGCGTCGAGGCTGGGCCGCACGTCGAGGTCGCCGATCCGCAGTGCATCGAGCAACTGCGGTGCGTCGGTGAGCCGTTGGGCGAGGTCGCCGAGGCTCCAGTGCGGGCGCTCCAGCTGGCGGGCGCCCGCGATGCGCAGCGCCAGCGGCAGCCCCGCGCACATCGCCACGACCGTACGCGCGGCCTGCGGCTCGGCCTCGACCCGGGCGGGCCCGACGAGCCTGCCCAGCAGCTCCAGCGACTCGCGCTCGTCCAGCGGCGGCAGCGTGACGGTGTGCGCGCCCTCCAGGTCGGCGAGGCGCCGGCGGCTGGTCACCAGCAGTCCGCTGCCTCCGCTGCCCGGTACCAGCGGCCGGATCTGCGCCGTGCTGTCGGCGTCGTCGAGGAGGACCAGCAGGCGGCTGCCGGCGGTGAGGGAGCGGTAGAGCACCTCCCGCTCGTTCTCGTCGGCGGGGATGTCGGCCCGTGGGACGCCGAGGGCGGCCAGGAAGCGGTTCAGCACCTCTCCGGAGGCCAGCGGCCTTTTGCGGGAGCCGAGTTCGGCGTAGAGCTGGCCGTCGGGGAAGGACTCCCGCAGCGCGTGGGCCGCGTGCAGGGCCAGCGCGCTCTTCCCGGTGCCGCCGCGGCCGGTGACGACGGCCGTGCCGACGGAGCCGGTCGGGAGGCCGGCGGCCGTCAGCGCCCGGCGCAGTTGCTCCAGCGGTTCGTCGCGCGCGGTCAGTTCGGGCGGTACGGCGGGAAGTTCCGCGGGCTTCGGGCGTGACGCGCTGTGCCAGGGCCGGGCCGAAGGCGGCGGCGCCGAGCGCGTCACCAAGGCGGTCTGCCGGGCGGGCCGCCCCCTGACGGCCCGTTCGTCGGGGAGGTCGTCGGCGGAGAGGATGCGGCGCTGGACCTCGCGGAGGTCGGCGCCGGGTTCGGCGCCGAGCTGTTCCACGAGCAGGTCCCGGGTGCGCTGGTAGAGGGCGAGCGACTCGGACTGCCGTCCGGAGCGGAAGAGGGCGAGCATCAGCTTGCCGACGAGCGCCTCGCGCAGCGGGTTCTCCCTGACCAACCGCCAGAGTTCCGGGATGAGTTCGGCGTGCCGGCCGAGCGCCAGCTCGGCGTCGAAGCGCAGCTCCGTCGTCTGGAGCCGCAGCTCCTGGAGGTAGCGCCCCTCGACGTCGCGCAAGGTCTGGGACGGCACGTTGACCAGGGGTTCGTCGCGCCAGCCGGCCAGCGCCCTGGTGAGCTCGGCGCAGGAGTCCTCCATGTTCCCGACGTCGGCGTGGGCGGCCGCGCGGTGGCGGTGCGCGGTGAAGCGGCCGAGGTCGCTCTCGTCCTCGCCGAGTGCGATCAGGTAGCCGGGCGCGCGGGTGATGATGCGCGCGGACGCCTGCTCGCCGAGGACCTGGCGCAGCCGCATGACGTAGGTGCGTATGGTCGCGGCGGCGCTGGGCGGTGGGGATCCGTCCCAGACGTAGCCCGCGATCCGGTCCACCGAGACCACGTGGTTGACATTGAGCAGCAACGTCGCCAGGACGACGCGTTGTCTGGGGGCCGATACGTACACCTCCCGCGCGTTCAGCCGGACGGAAAGCGGACCGAGCAGCAAGAATTCCAACGAACTCCCCATTCGTCCTGTTCGTCACGCAGGAGTCGTGACGGAGCGGGCCGTCTGGCGGTTCGCGGGCCCGTCGGCCAACGACGTCGAGCGAGACCACCAGCATCTTGGGAGCGCTCTGAACCGGTCAACGATATGCCGAGATGTTTAGGCATATTCCTAGAGCCCTTACCGGGGGGCCATGTCATGTTTGACATCTCCGTAGCCTGTTTTGTCCGTTTGGATAGCTTGTGTGCCATCCGTCGCGGCGCGCTGGAGATCGTTTCTGAATCAAATTCAAGGCGCCGCTCTCCGGCCCGCATCACGGCCTTTCCCTGCGGGTTCACGCGAATTCACATGGCCGAGCGGTATTCGAAGTGCAAGTGTTCGAATTGATTTGCGCCCTTGCTGAGATTCAGCGGGGCGTGGCAGGGTGGGAATCACCGTACCCAGATCCTTCGGATCTGTGGAACCGTGAAGGGAAAACCCAGGCGACATGACTTCCTTACCCTCGGACAGCGGCCTTTGGTGCAGGCGCTTCCACCCCTCCCCGGCGGCGACGAGCCGCCTTGTGTGCTTCCCGCACGCGGGTGGCTCGGCGTCCTTCTACTTCCCGGTCTCGGGAGAATTGCAGGGCCGGACGGATGTGCTGGCCGTGCAGTATCCGGGACGGCAGGACCGCCGGGCGGAGCCGACCGTCGACGACCTCCGGACGCTGGCCGACGAGGTGTTCGCGGCGCTCCGCGGCTGGACCGGGCTGCCGCTGACCTTCTTCGGCCACAGCATGGGCGCCCTCGTCGCCTTCGAGGTGGCCCGGCGGTTCGAGGGCGCGGGGCAGGGGATCGAGCACCTCTTCGTCTCCGGCCGGCGCGGACCCGCCGTGCCCCACGAGGAGCGTCTGCACCTGCGGAGCGACGACGGCATCGTGGCCGCGGTCCGGGAGATGAGCGGCACGGACGAGAGCCTGCTCGAGGACGAGGAACTGGTCCGCATGATGCTGCCCGCGCTCCGCGGCGACTTCCGCGCCGTGGAGACCTATCGCGGCGAGGCCGACGCCCTGCTCCAGTGCCCGATCACCGCCCTGGCGGGGGACCGGGACCCGAGGGCGCCCCTCGACGAGGTGCGCGAGTGGAAGGCGCACACCTCCGCGGCCTTCGACTTCAAGATGTTCCCCGGCGGTCACTTCTATCTGACCAGCCGGCCCGCCGACGTGATCGACGTACTCAGGGACCATTTCGACCGGTGACGCGCCGGCTTCGGGCGAAAGGCCCGGCGCGGCCCAACGCGTCGGCGGCCGGCGATACGGCCGGCGGCCGGCTGATATATCGACGCACCTGACGCACCATTGAGGAAGGCGGGTGTACGGATTGACGCCGTTACGCGGTTCCACGGCGGTCGGCTCCACCGCGGCGCTCCCCAAGGCCGGCGACCGCAGGGGCTCCTGTCGCCCCGCGGCCGAACGGGCGCCGGAGCGCGGGGACACGGCGGGGCCGCCGCGCGGGGCCGGGAGCGCGGCGGCCCCGCCCGACACCGAGCGGCTCACCGCGCTCGACGCGTGCATCCTGGAGGGCATCGCCGTCGGCACCTCCACCGTGGAGCTGGCTGCGTCCCTCTACCTCAGCCGCAAGGGCGTCGAATACCGCATCGGTCTGATGTTGCGTCAGTTTCAGGTGCCGAATCGGGTGGCCCTGGTCTCCCGCGCCCATTCGATCGGTATGCTCACCGTGGGCGCCTGGCCGCCCCGGGTCCCGAAGAGCTTTGTGGTGCAGTCCGACTGAGCGGTGCGGGCCGAACCGGGGCCCGCACCGCGCTTTACGGGATTCGCCCGCCCGGCTCGCCCGGGTAATAGGAAGAGACGCCCTCGGATTATTTCAGCCTGCAATATCGTCTCGATAGCGCGAGCTGCGACATTCCCGATGCGGAGAATTGCACCTTTCGGTGGCAAGTGAATCGATGTTACGGTGCGATCGCGTCGTGGTCGGAATTCCCCGCCGGGGAGCCGTGCCTGTCACGGACGCCGTACCGCGTCTTTCTCCTGATTACCTTCCCGCTGGGGGCGAGAATGACTTTGGGCTATCTGTTCGGCGGCGGCGTCGGCACCGAGCCGCACGGTCTGGAGCTGTACCACGAGTACCCGGTCGTACGCAGCTGGTACGAACAGGTCGCACAGTGGACGGGGTTGACGGTAGGTCAGGTCCTGGAGGACGATCTGCCGGCCGCGCAGGAGGAGCGCCAGAGCGTCGGCACGGTACGGGAGGCCGCGCTCGCGATCGGCGTGCACGACGTGCTCGCCCAGTTCGGCCTGCGCCCCACCGCCATCGGCGGCCTCAGCCTCGGCGCGATGACGGCCAGCGCGCTGGCGGGGGCCCTCAGCAGACAGGAGCTGTTCGAGATGCTGGCGGGCGCCCGGGACACCCCCGAACTCCCCGCCGACGCACCCGCCCAGGGCATCGCCCTCGCCTTCGCGGAGACCGCCGACGGCCAGCCCGCCCACCCCGGCGAGGGGCGCGCAGGGATCCACCTCGCCGGCGACTTCGGCCCCACGGCCGACGGCAAGCAGCGCATCCTCATGCTCGCCGGCCACGCCGAGGCGCTGAACGCCCTCGCCGCCGAGGCCCCGCCCGGCACCGTCGTGCCGCTGCCGGGCCGCACCATCGCGGTCCACTCGCCGCTGCGCCGGCACTTCCGCGACTTCATGGCCCCGCGCATCGACGCGATGGCCTTCTCGGCACCTCAACTCCCCCTGCTCTCCTGCCTGGAGCCCAAGACGCTGACGAGCGCCGAAGAGGTCCGCGACCTCTTCCAGCGCAACTCCACCGACCCGATCAGCCTGGTGGACGTCTACACCGGGATGAAGAGCGCGGGCGTGGAGCTCGGACTCGTGATGGGGCCGTCGATCCCGGAGGGCATCCTGGCCTTCCCCTTCCCCGTCGTCCACATCGAGCAGCCCGAGCACATCCAGCAGGCCCTGACCACCGCGTACGACCTGGGCATCGACCTCACCGGCGGGCAGGTGCGCACATGACCGCCACCTCGGTGACCGCCCCCACCCAGCTGACGGACGATCCCGACGCCCTGGTCGCCGGGTGGCTCGACACCGACCTCGACCAGTGGTGCCGCCGGGTCGTCCGGCGCCACTTCCACCCGGAGACCGGCAGCCCGTACTGGCTGCGGCGCGCCCAGCAGTTCGACTTCGACCCCCGCGACATCACCCGCTACGACCAGCTCGCGGCCTTCGGCCCGTTCCGGCTCGAGAACCTGCGCGAGCAGGACCCCGGCGACCTGGTCCCGCGGTCCGTGCCGCGCCCGCTGACCGGCCGCGCCTGGGACACCGGCGGCACCACCGGTACCCCCTGCCGGGTCTTCTACACCCCGGACATGCTGCGGCACCGGGCGGTCTGGCGCCGCTGGTCGTTCGTGCGGGAGGGCTTCGCCCCCGGCCGCACCTGGCTCCAGGCCACCCCCACCGGCCCGCATCTGATCGGCCACGGCGTGTGGGAGGTCTCCGAACTGCACGCGGGCCAGGCGTACGCGATCGACATGGACCCCCGGTGGGTCAAGCGGCTCATCCGCTCGGGCCGCCTCCAGGACGTCGGGGACTACACCGCCCACCTCCTGGAGCAGATCACCGACGTGCTGCGGCAGGCGCCGGTGCACTACCTCAACACCACGCCCGCGCTCTTCCAGACGCTCCGTCAGCGCCACCCCGACCTGGTGTCCGCCCTCGAAGGCGTCCGGCTGAGCGGTACCCAGATCAGCGCCGACATGTACCGCGCCTTCAAGTCCGCGCTGGATGGCGGGATTTGCGGCATGACATACGGCAACACCTTTGGCAACGCGGCCTGTTGGGAGGTGGAGCGAGAGGGTGAACTGATCTCGTACGTGCCGAACTTCCCGCAGGTCACGATGGCGGTCGTGCGCAAGGACGACTGGTCGGCCGTCGTCGACCCCGGTGCGGTCGGCCAGGTGCGGCTCACCGTGCTGCACGAGGACCTCTTCCTGCCCAACATCCTGGAGCGCGACCAGGCGCTGCGGCACCGCACCGAGGAATGGCCCTGCGACGGCGTCGCCAATATCAGCCCGCTGCAGACCACGAGCTCAGCCCCCGAAGGGCTGTACTGACGACCCGCCCCGCGTGTGACCGGTGGGACAGCGAAAGCGTTCTGGGAATTGCATTCAATATTTGCCGGAACGCCGTTCCGAAAATGGTCCGCCGACAGAATCGGCCAATGTGTTTCTTGGCAATCCCGGCCGTTGAACACCCCATCCGAACGCGTCTAGTATCCGGCGACAAGGATGGCGCACGCGGAACGAGAAGGCGGGGTGCGGAAAGAAATGACAAGCGAGCACGTAGAGAGCCAGCGCAGCAGGGTGAGCAAGGCGTTCGACCTGATTGACGTGGACGGCAACGGCGAAGTGGGCGTCGAGGAAATCGAGGCCCTGACGCAGCGGTTGACCAGTCGTTTCGGGCTCACGGCCAACTCGAAGCAGCACGAGGAATTCCGGCAGGCGGGCGTCGATCTCTGGCGCGATCTGCAGCACCAGCTCGACCAGAGCGGCGACCAGAAGATCAGCCGGAAGGAATACGTCGACTTCTACGCCGAAGCCGACCCGACCGTGGTCCGCCGGGCCCTGGAGCCTTTCGCCGGCCTGCTCTTCAACCTGTTCGACACCGACGGCGACGGAAAGGTGTCGCGGAGCGAGTTCGAGCGGTACCACCGCGCCTGGGGAGTTCCCGCCGACCAGATCGAGGGAACTTTCGACAAGCTCGACACGGACCACAGCGGTGACCTGTCGAAGGACGAGCTCCACCAGTATCTCGCCGGATTCATCTTCGGCGACTCGGGGTCGAAGGGCTGACCCCGACCGCCCCGCGTTCAACCGGCCGGGCCCGGCTGTTCGACTGCCGGGCCCGGTTCGCCCTGCCCCGTTCCGTACCGCGCCCCGCCGCCATTGGCACACCTGAGCCCAGCTGATAGTTTCGCGCCGTACAGCAAGGCGCTTGACGCGGGGTGAGGGGGAATCCGTCGCGATGGCACTGATATCCGTCAACGGAATTCGCATCAATTACGAGGACCACGGTGCGGGCGAACCCGTGGTGATGATCATGGGTACCGGAGGCGGCGGCCGCGCGTGGCGGCTGCACCAGGTGCCCGCGCTGACCGCCGCCGGCTACCGGGTCATCACCTTCGACAACCGGGGCATCCCGCCGACCGACGAATGCGCCGGCGGATTCACCATCGACGACATGGTGGCCGACACGGCGGGGCTCATCGAAGCCCTCGGCCTCGGACCCTCCCGCGTCGTCGGGACGTCGCTGGGCGGCTACATCGCCCAGGAACTCGCCCTCTCGCGGCCGGACTTGGTGCGGCAGGCGGTGCTGATGGCCACCCGCGGCCGGGTGGACGCCATGGGCCGCGCGCTCGCCACCGCGGAGGCCGAGCTGTACGACTCGGGGCTGGAGCTGCCGCCCCGCTACGCCGCGGTCGTACGGGCCCAGCAGAACCTCTCCCCGCGCACCCTGGAACACGACGAGCAGGCGCGGGACTGGCTCGACCTCTTCGAGATGGTGGTCCAGGACGGGCCGGGCACGCGCGTCCAGATGGACATCGCGCCGCCCGCGGACCGGCTGCGCGCCTACCGGCGGATCACCGTGCCCAGCCACGTCATCGCGTTCGCCGACGATGTGATCACGCCCGCGAAGCTGGGCCGGGAGGTCGCCGACGCCATTCCGGGCGCGACCTTCGACGAGATCGCCGACTGCGGCCACTACGGCTACCTGGAGGACCCCGCGGCCGTCAACAAGGCCATGGTGGAGTTCTTCCGCCGGCCCGCGCGGCAATAGGGGCGCGGCTGCCGGCTTCGGCCCACCGGCAGGACGTGCGCCGGTGGGCCTGATCCACGCGTGCCGGGGGTCGGCTCGCGACGGGACGGGTCAGCCGTCGGACGGCGTGCGGTTGAAGCCGCGCACCGCCAGGAACACCATGACGACCAGCAGCGCGAGCGTCGCGCCCACGGCCGCGTACACGGAGTCGCCGATCGGCCAGCCCAGCGCCACCCGTCGGGCCGCGTTCACCACGTACGTCAGCGGGTTCGCCTTGGCCACGAACTGGAGCCAGCCGGGCAGCACATGGGTCGGCACGAACGCGCTCGACGCGAAGGTCAGGGGGAACATCGCCAGCGGACCGATCCCCGCGACGACCTCCTTGTTGCGCAGCCACGACCCCAGCGCCAGGAACCCCCAGACCACCGCCCAGGTGACGAACAGCGTCAGCAGCACCGCCACCGCGAGCCCCGGCACACCGCCGCGCGGGTGCGCGTCGAGCAGCAGCAGGGCCGTCGCCAGCAACACCGTGAGCTGCGCGGCGACCCGCACCAGATAGTCCAGGCTGCGGGCCACCAGCACCGAGGACATCCGGATCGGCATCGAGCGGAACCGGGACAGCACGCCGTTCTCCATGTCGAACAGCAGGCTGTAGCCGGCCCCCGTCGCCGTGCCGGTGGCGGTCGTGATGAGGATGCCGGGGAGGAGGTAGTCGATGTACGCGACGCCCGGCGGGAAGTTCTTCGGGTTCGACATGCTGCCGAACACCTGGCTCATGATGAGGAGCAGGATCAGCGGCTGGACCAGCTCGAACAGCAGCAGCCGCCGGTTGTTCACGAAGGCGCGTATGGAGCGGCCGGCCAGCACGCCGATCTGGGTGAGGCGGCCGCTGGCCGGCCAGCCGGGCGCGGAGGACACCCGCACCGGTGGCGCTGCGGGGCTGATGGCCGGGGTAGTCATCACAACTCCTGGTACGGGGTCAGTTGGCAAGGGCGGTCGGCTGGTTGGCCCGGCCGGTGTGGTGGGACCGACCGGCCTGGCCGGCCTGACTGGTCAAGGCGAGATACACGTCGTCCAGCGTCGGCTCGGTCAGGGAGAACTCCGTGACGTCCAACCGCCCCTGGTCCAGGGCGCGGACGACGGTGGCCAGCTCCGCCGAGGTCTCGGCCGGAGTGCTGATCGAGCCGGTGACCGCGTCCTGAGCGGGCGTCAGCCCGGCCCGGCCGAGCGCGAGCATGATGGCGCCGGAGTCCGCCGGGTCGGCCGGCACGATGTGCACCGCGCGGCTGCCGACCTGGGACTTGAGCCGCGCGCTCGTTCCGGACGCCACCACCGTGCCGTCGGCCAGCACCGTGATCGTCCCGGCCAGCCGGTCCGCCTCGTCGAGGTACTGGGTCGTCAGCAGTACGGCCGCGCCCTCGCGGACGATGCCCTCGACCACCTCCCACAGCGCCAGCCGGCTGCTCGGGTCGAGCCCGGTGGTCGGCTCGTCCAGGAAGACCACGTCCGGCCGGCCGACCAGGCTGGTGGCCAGGTCCAGCCGTCTGCGCATGCCGCCGGAGTACGTACGCGACGGGCGGTGCGCGGCCTTGGTGAGGTCGAAGACCTCCAGCAGCTCGTGCGCGCGGGCCCGTGCCTGGCGGCGGCTCGCGCCGAGCAGCCGGGCGATGAGGATCAGGTTGTCGGTGCCGGACAGGTTCTCGTCGACCGCGGCGTACTGCCCGGTGAGCCCGATGCGACCGCGGACCTCGTGGCTCCGGCCGACCACGTCGAATCCGGCGACGCGCGCCGTGCCGCGGTCCGGCGGCAGCACCGTGCAGAGAATATTGATCAGCGTGGTCTTTCCGGCGCCATTGTGCCCCAGCAGTCCGTGCACCGTGCCCGCGTGCACCGAAATATCCACGGATGAGAGTGCGGCGACCTGTCCGAAGCTCTTTCCGATTCCGATTGCCTCGATCATCGGTCCATGCATCTATTACCCCCATGTGCAACGCGTGGCCGATGACGAGTTGTCATATCGGCGCGCACGGCACGCTACGGCGACCATTTATGCAGTGTCAAAGATTCCCGCCCGGAAGATGAACACCGCCGCCGTGCGTCCGCCGATGAACACCGGCCGGGAGCGGATCACGTCCGGCGTCCGGTTCGCGAGATCCGCGCCACACCGGCCGCCCCGGTCCGTCGCCCCCGAACAAGCGGAATGAAGGAATCATCTCCGTGCCACCGGTCCCACCGGCGGCTTCCGGGATTGGACGCGCCCATTCCCATCGGTCCGCGGGGCGGTGGGGCCCGGAGTCGGCGGCGGCCGTGCGTGCGGCCCGTGTTGGCGAATCCGCGCACGGCCGGAATAAGATCCGCCGTAGCCCCGCGTATCCGGCAGTGCCGGTGCACGCCATCTCCAGGTGTGGCCGATACTTCGCGATGGCATTTCATCCCAGATTCTACGGAGTGAATTACTCATGTATCGGACCATGATGAAGTCCAAGATCCATCGGGCGACCGTCACCCAGGCGGACCTGCACTACGTCGGCTCGCTCACCATAAGCGCCGACCTGATGGAAGCCGCCGATCTGCTGCCCGGCGAAAAAGTGGACATCGTCGACATCGACAATGGCGCCCGGCTCTCCACCTATGTCATCGAAGGGCCGCGGAATTCCGGGATCATCGGCATCAACGGAGCCGCCGCCAGACTTATCAGCCCCGGCGACCTCGTCATCATCATCGCGTACGCGGGGGTGACGGACGAAGAGGCCCGGAAGATGGAGCCGCGCGTGGTCTTCGTGGACGCCGAGAACAAGGCCGTGCACCTCGGCAGCGACCCCGCGGACGTACCCGCGGGCTCCGGCCTGCTGCGCGGCGACGCGCCGGCCGTATAGCCGCCGGCAGTCTCCCCCTGGCCATCTGGACCGGACATCTGGAGAAGAAAGAATGCGCCTGAACCAGGAACAAGTCGACCGCTACCACGAGGACGGTTTCCTCACCGTCGAATCCGCGCTGGACCACGGCGAGATCGAGCGCCTGCGCGCCGCGTTCACCCGAGACTGCGGGATTCCGGGACCCCAGCGGATCGCCGAGGACAACGGCGACGACGTACGCGCCGTCTACGCCTCCCACCACCGCCAGCCCGAGTTCGCCTCGCTCGTCCGCGACCCCCGCCTCCTGGCGCCGGTCAAGCAACTGCTCACGGAGCAGGTCTACATCTACCAGTTCAAGATAAACGCCAAGCCCGCGTTCGGCGGCGAGAAATGGTCCTGGCACCAGGACTACGTCGCCTGGCGCGTCGCCGACAATCTGCCCGCGCCCCGCCAGGTCAACGTCGGGATATTCCTCGACGACGTCGACGAGTTCAACGGCCCGGTCATCTACCTGCCCGGCTCGCACCGCTCCGGCCTCGTACGCGACAGCCGGGACACCGCCGTCAGGTCCGACCAGCACCTCGACCCGGACGACATCGCCCTCACCAAGGAGCAGTTGGCCGGCCTCGTCGCCGAGCGCGGCATGGTCAGCCCCAAGGGCCCCGCGGGAACGCTCGTCTTCTTCTCGCCGGAGATCGTGCACGGCTCCGCCCCCAACATGTCCCCGTTCCCCCGCCGGCTCCTCATCACCACCTACAACGACGTGGCGAACCTCCCGAGTTGGACCGGCGAACCGCGCCCCGAGTACGTGGTGTGCCGGGACACGGAGCCGCTGCGCACCCGGGAGACCCCCTTCCTCGACGGCCTTGAGGCGGTGGCGGCATGAGCGCCCGCACCGGCCGCGCGGTCGTCCTGGAGAGCTTCGGCAGCCCCCTGGCCCTGCGCACGTTCGACCTCCCGGCCGCCCCGGACGGCGGCATGGTCGTCGCGTGCACGTACGGCGGGATCTGCGGCACCGACCTGCACCTGCAACAAGGCCACCTGGCGATCCCCACCCCGCTGGTCCTCGGCCACGAGGGCATCGGCGTCGTGCGGGAGCTGGGAGCGGGCGCCGCGCGGGACGCCACGGGCGCCGAACTGCGCCCCGGCGACACTGTGATGTGGGCGTCCTCGATCGCCTGCGGCAGCTGCGTGCCCTGCCGGCTGCACCGCGAGCCCACGCTCTGCGAGAACCGCCGTACGTACGGGGTCAACCGCTCCGTCGAGCAGGGCCCGGCCCTCTCCGGCGCCTGGGCCGACCACATCGTGCTCCAGCAGGGCACCACGGTCGTGAAACCGGCCGAAGGGGTGGACCCGCTCGCCGCGATGTCGCTGGCCTGCGCGGGCCCCACCGTCGTGCACGCCCTGTACGAGCGGCGCCCCGTGCGGGTCGGCGAGGTCGTCGTCGTGCAGGGCAGCGGCCCGGTCGGCCTCGCCGCCGCGGCGCTCGCCCAGCTGTCCGGCGCGGCGAAGGTCGTCATCGTCGGCGGCCCGGCCGGCCGGCTCCGGGCGGCGGCCGCTGCGGGCATCGGCGACATCCACCTCGACATCGCGGGCGCGGCCGACCCCGAACAGGTGCTGGCGCGGGTGCGCGAGGCGGCCGGCGGCGACGGCGCGGACCTCGTCATCGAGTGCGCGGGCGTGCCCGCCGCCGTCGGCCAGGGGCTGCGCCTGGCGCGCAGGGGCGGCTCGTACCTCGTCATCGGCCAGTACACGGACGCGGGGGACACCTTGATCAACCCGCATCAGATCGTGCATCGGCAGCTCGACGTCATCGGCTCCTGGGCGTTCACCGGGGCGCATCTCGTCGAGTACGTGAAGCTGCTGCCGGCGCTCACCGCGCGCTTCGACCTCCGGTCCCTGGTCACCTCCTATCCGCTGGAGGAGCACGCCGCGGCGCTGTCGGCGGTCGCGGACGGATCGGTGATGAAGGCCGTGCTGGCGAGCTGAACCGCGCCGCGCGTACGGTGGGCACCGCCCGGGGCGGCCCGTACGAAGAATGAGTGTTCAACCGATCGGATCGGTCAGTTGAATGCCCGGCGGAGCCGCGTGCCGCGTGCCGCGCGCGCAGCCCGGAGCGCACCGAAACGCGCCGTGTGGAGCGGCGCCGTCCGGCAGGACCGGGCGGCGCATTCGAAGGAATTCACTGTGCCCTGACGGGGGCACGCGAAAGCGGGGAACGTACGGTGGATCTCAGCCTGTTCTATTTCGCCAACGACAGCACCGAGCCCGGCGACAAGGGGCGTTACGAACTTCTTCTCGAAGGGGCCAAGTTCGCCGACGAGCACGGTTTCTCGGCGGTCTGGACCCCGGAGCGGCACTTCCATCCCTTCGGCGGGATGTACCCCAACCCCTCCGTGCTGGGCGCGGCCGTCGCCTCGGTGACCGAGCGGGTCGCCATCCGGGCGGGCAGCGTGGTGGCGCCGCTGCACCACCCCGCCCGGATCGCCGAGGAGTGGTCCGTCGTCGACAACCTCTCCGGCGGCCGGGTGGGCGTGGCCTTCGCCTCCGGCTGGAACTCCGTGGACTTCGCGCTGCGCCCGGACGTCTACGACGAGCGCAAGCGGATCGTCTCCGACCGGGTGGGGGAGGTGCGCACGCTCTGGCAGGGCGGCAGCGTGCCGGGCGTCGACGGGCTCGGGCGGCCGGTGGACGTACGGGCCTTCCCGCCGCCCGTGCAGCGGGAGCTGCCGGTCTGGCTGACCAGCGGCGGCAGCGTCGAGACCTTCCAGGAGGCCGGGCGGCTCAAGGCCGGCGTGCTCACCCATCTGCTGGTGCAGGACCTGGACATCCTCGCGGAGAAGATCCGGGAGTACCGCCGGGTCGCCGCCGCCGAGCACGACGGCTGGCCGGGCCATGTGGCGCTGATGGTGCACACCCTCGTCGGCGAGGACGTCGCCGCCGTCAAGGAACAGGCCCGGCAGCCCCTGACCGAGTACCTCAAGAGCTCGCTGCACCTGAGCGCCCGTTCCGTCGTCGGCGACTCGGTGGATCTGAGCACGCTGCCGCCGGAGGACGTGGACTTCCTCGCGGCGCAGTCCTTCGAGCGGTACTTCCACCAGGGCGGGCTGTTCGGCTCCGTCGAGCACGCCGCCGAGGTCGCCGCGCGCATCGGGGAGATCGGCGTGGACGAGATCGCCTGCCTCATCGACTTCGGCGTGCAGACCAAGGACGTCCTCGCGAGCCTGGAGCACCTCGGGCGGCTGCGGAAACTGGTGGCGTCCCAGGGCTGAGGCGGTCCCCGGACCAGGCCCGGCGGCACGGTGCCGAGCCGCCGGGCGGCGCCCTTGATCATGTCTTTCGTCAGTGCCGGTGCGGCGGGCGGGCTTGTAGTTTGGGCAGGGTGATGGGGCAGCTCGTTGATCAGGTGAACCGCCGGCGCCACGAGGTCTCCTCGGCCCTTGCCGGGCTGAGCCGCCGCGAGCGCCTCGCGGACCTCGTGCTGTGGGTCTGCCTGTGCGTGCCCGTGGCCTACGACCTGATCCGGCTGCCCGCGCCGGCGCTGGCCGTGTACGCGGGGATGCCCGCCCTGGCCCTCGCCATGCTGCTCTCCCGCGTGCTGCCGCTGCTCTCCCTCTACATCACCGTCGCGCTCAGCCTCTGCGTGACGCTGAACCTCTTCAACTCCTCCTTCTGCGTGGCCATGCTCGTCATGGGCTATCTCGTGGGCCGCAGGATGCGCCAGGAGCGGCCCGCGCTCGTCGGCATCGCGGTGATCGCGGCGGCCGGGCTGGCGGCCGTGGCGGCGAGCGGCGAGAACCTGTGGACCTGGTTCACGATGGCCGTCACCCTCGGGCTCAACGTGCTGCTGCCCTGGATGGCCGGCCGCTACCGCCGCCAGTACGCCGATCTCACGCGCGCCGGCTGGGAGCTGGCCGAGCGCATGGAGCGCGAGCAGCAGATCGTCGCGGACCGCACCCGGCTGCGGGAGCGCTCGCGGATCGCCGGCGACATGCACGACTCCCTCGGGCACGAACTGAGCCTGCTGGCGCTGCGCGCCGGGGCCCTGGAGATGGCCCCCGACCTCGACGAGCGCCACCGCAAGGCGGCCGGGGAGCTGCGGGCCGCCGCCGCGAGCGTCACCGAGAGCCTGCACGACGTCATCGGGGTGCTGCGCGAGGACGCCGAGACGGCGCCCAAGGCCCCGGCGCGCGAGTCCGTCACGGATCTGGTGGAGCGCGCGACCGCCTCCGGCCTGACCGTCGCCCTCACCGAGGAGGGCGAGCAGGTGCAGCTCGCGTTCATGGTGGACCGCGCCCTGTACCGGGTGGTCCAGGAGTCGCTGACCAACGCCGCCAAGCACGCGCCGGGCGCGGCCGTCTCGGTGCGGATCGCGCATCTGGCGGACGCCACCGAGGTACGGGTCGTCAACGACCCGCCCCCGGCGCGGCCGGACGCCTCCTCGGCGCGGCACACCGGGCTCCCCTCGGGGAAGAACGGGCTGGTGGGGCTGCGCGAGCGGGTCCGGCTCGCGGGCGGGACGCTGCGCACCGGGCCGTACGAGGGCGGCTTCGAGGTGACGGCGCGGCTGCCGCACGCGGCGGGCGCGGCGCAGCCGCAGGGGGAGGAGAGCGGGGGCGAGGCCGCGTCGGAGTCCGCGTTCCAGCGCCGGCACGCGCAGCGCCGGGCCCGCCGCGGCCTGAAGCAGGTGATCTTCGTGCCGCTGGTGGTCGCCGCGGTGCTGGCCGCCCTGATGGGGGCCTTCTCCTACATCCAGACGGAGCAGTCCGTGCTGGACTCGGCGAGCTACGAGCGGCTGCGCGTCGGGCAGCGGCGGTCGGAGGCGGAGGATCTGCTGCCGTCGCTCCAGACCGACGTGCCCCCGCGCCGCGACGTGAAGCCGATGCCGCACGACTCCACGTGCCGCTACTACCGGATGTCGCGGGAGCCGGACCCGACGCACGCCTACCGGGTGTGTTTCGCGCACGGCCGGCTGGCGGCCAAGGACGTGGTTCCGCTTCCGGGCGACTGAGGGCCCGTTCAGGCACGGCCGAACCCGGCCCGTGTACGCATTCGTACGCGGGCCGGGTTCGGCATACCGTAATCGACCTCGGTGAATCACGATTCGGTCGGTTGCGCGTCTTCTGCCGTTCGGGCGGACTTTCCTCCTCCGTTTATAGCGGCCATTGACTCCAAATCGATCACTTGTCTACTGTCGATTCCATGCTCGTCCGTCGAGGCGTCGACGGGCGGCGACAACGGGGTAGGCGGCCGCACGGTTCGCACGGCGAACGCGGCAGCCTTGAGTTTTGACGGACGGGGGACCGCGCGTGCCACGCGCCACGGGGAGGATTGCGGGTCGCTGTTCATTTCGCGGCCGCAACTGAAAGTCTTTTTCTGCTCATTTGTCTTGGTTCACGATGGTGTCGGGTCGCGATTTCGCGCGACCTTATTTTCGGCAACGGCCTTTCGGGCGCCGTGAATTTCTGAGGGGGCGTTATGAGTACTGCGCTGGAACAGGCTTCGAGCGTGACCGGACTCGTACGGGAAAACGTGGCGGCCGACGGACGGCGGACGGCCCTCACCTTTGTGAAGAGCCTGGACGGCAGCGCCCCCGAGGACGACACCTGGTCGTACGCCGCACTGGACGCCGAGACCCGCAAGGTCGCCGCCTGGCTCCAGACCCACTGCGCCGCCGGGGACCGCGTCCTGCTGCTCTACCCGGAAGGGCTGCACTTCACCGCCGCCTTCCTCGGCTGCCTCTACGCCGGGATGGTCGCCGTCCCCAGCTCCCTGCCGGGCCAGTACGTCTACCAGCGGCGCCGGGTCACCTCGATCGCCGACGACGCCGGCGCGTCCGCCATCCTCACCGACACCGCCACCCTGCCGTCCGTACGGGAATGGGCCGAGGCCGAGGGCCGCACCGCCATCGCGCTCGCCGCCACCGACACCGCGGACCTCGCCGACCCCGACGCCTGGACCGAGCCCGCGCAGGACCGCGACACCCTCGCCCTGCTCCAGTACACCTCCGGCTCCACCGGCGACCCCAAGGGCGTCATGGTCAGCCACGGCAACCTGCTGCACAACGCCATGTGCCTCACCAAGCCGTTCGGCATGACCGACCGCAGCCGGTTCGGCTCCTGGATCCCGCACTACCACGACATGGGCCTGATGGCGCTGCTGATCCCGCCGCTGCTGCTCGGCGGCTCCTGCGTGCTGATGAGCCCCACCACCTTCCTCAAGCGGCCGCACTGGTGGCTGAAGATGATCGACGTCTACGACCTCGACTGGTCGCCCGCGCCCAACTTCGCCTACGAACTGTGCGCCCGGATGGTCACCGACGAGCAGCTCGCCGGCCTCGACCTCTCCCGCTGGACGTACGCGCCCAACGGCTCCGAGCCCGTACAGGCCGCCACGCTCACGGCGTTCGCCAAGCGCTTCGCGCCCGCCGGATTCCGCAGCGACGCCTTCGCCCCCTGCTACGGGCTCGCCGAGTCCACCGTCTTCGTCTCCGGCACCGGACCGCGCGAACCCGTCGTACGGCGCGCCGACGCCGAGGCGCTGGCGAACGACGAGTTCCGAGCCGTCGACGGCTCCCGCGCCGGACGCGACGTCGTCAGCAACGGCCGCGCCGACGAGTACGACGTGCGCATCGTGAACCCCCGCACCCTGGAGCCGCTGCCCGAGGGCGGCATCGGCGAGATCTGGCTGCGCGGCCCCAGCGTCGCCCACGGCTACTGGGGCAACGAAGAGGCCACCCGCGAGGTGTTCCGGGCCCGCACCGCCGACGGCCAGGAAGGATTCCTGCGCACCGGCGACCTCGGCACCCTCCACGACGGCGAGATCCTGACCACCGGACGCCTCAAGGAAGTCCTCATCATCCGCGGCCGCAACCTCTACCCGCAGGACATCGAGTACGAACTGCGCGCCCAGCACAGCGAACTCGTCGGCCTCTTCGGCGCCGCCTTCTCCGTGCCCTACCAAGACCAGACGTCCGGCGCCACGGAGAACCTGCTGGTCATCACCCACGAACTCCGCGGACGCCACTCGGAGGAGGACATGGCGGCGCTGGCCAGCGCCATCAAGCGGACCGTGTCACGGGAGTTCGGCGCGAGCGCCTCCGGCGTGGTCCTGGTCCGCCGCGGCGGCATCCGCCGGACCACCAGCGGCAAGATCCAGCGGACCGCGATGCGCGACCTGCTGCTCGCCGGCGGACTCACCATCGTCCACCTGGACGCCGACCCGAAGCTGCGCACCCTGCTCGACGCATGACGGCGGGGCGGCGTCCCGCCGGCGACGCACAGCGCTCCGGCCGCCCGGCCGAGCCGCCACCGCCACGGACACAAGGCACGTTATGGGGGAGTTGGACATGAGCATGCATCACCCGTCCGTCGCGGCTCTCGAAAAAGCGATGGGCGACGACGGCCGGCACGACGGCCCCTTCGGGCCCGGCAGCCTCGCCGAGCTCGACGAGCGGGAGGCGTTCCCCGCCGCCGCGATCCGGGCGCTCGACGACTTCGGGCTCGCCCGCCACTACGTGCCCACCCGCTACGGCGGCCTGCTCGGCGACCACAGCGAACTCCTCCAGCTGCTGCGCGCCGTCGCCCGCCGCGACCTGACCGTCGCCGTCGCCCACGCCAAGACCTTCCTCGGCGGCGCCTGCGCCTGGGTCGACGGCGACACCGCGCAGGCCACCGCCCTCGGCGCGGACATCCAGCGCGGCACGGTCGCCGCCTGGGGCCTCACCGAACGCCACCACGGCAGCGACCTCCTCGCCGGCGAGCTCTCCGCTACCCGCACCGCGGCCGGCTGGGTCCTCGACGGCGAGAAATGGCTGATCAACAACGCCACCCGCGGCGACCTGATCTCCGTACTCGCCCGCACCGACCCCGCCGGCGGCCCCCGCGGCTTCAGCCTCTTCCTCGTCGACAAGCGCACGCTCCCCGACGGCGCCTACAGCCACCGGCCCAAGATCCTCACCCACGGCATCCGCGGCGCCGACATCAGCGGCATCGCCTTCCACGCCGCGCCCGTCCCCGAGGACGCCCTCATCGGCGAGGTCGGCGGCGGCGTCGAGACGGTGCTCAAGGCGCTCCAGCTCACCCGGACCGTCGCCGTCGGACTCTCCCTCGGCGCGGCCGACCACGCGCTGAGCCTGGCCACCGGGTTCGCCGAGGGCCGCAACCTCTACGGGCGGCGCCTGACCGACTTGCCGCGCGTCCGCCGCATCCTCGGCGAGATCTCCGCGACGATCTTCCTCGCCGAGGCCACCGCCCTGGTCTCCGCCCGCAGCCCGCACGCCCTCACCGCGGAGATGAGCGTCGTCTCCGCCGTCGCCAAGGCGTCCGTGCCCACCCTCGCCCAGGACGCCATCGACCGGCTCACCGAACTCATGGGCACCCGCGGCTTCCTCAGCCGCACCTACGCCGAGGGCCAGTACGCCAAGCTGGAGCGCGACCACCGCATCGTCGCCATCTTCGACGGCAGCACCGCCGTCAACCGCAACGCCCTCATCGACCAGTTCGCCCGGCTGGCCCGCGCCTACCGCGCGGGCCGCTGGAACGAGGCCGGGCTCACCGAAGCCGTCGACACCGACCGGGAGCTCACGGCCTTCGACCCCGCCCGCCAGCGGCTGCTCTCCGGCGACGGATGCAGCCTCGTACAGAGCCTGCCCGACGCCGCGCGGCAGATCGCCGGCCTCGCCGACCGCGGCCTCCTGCCGCTCCAGGTCTCCCGCATGGCGGACGAGCTGACCGCCGTCGCCGACCGGCTGCACGACGACATGGCCGCGCTCCGGCGCACCCCCCGCGACGTGCCGCCCACCGCCTTCCACCTCGCCGAACGCTACGAACTGCTCTACGCCGGCGCCGCCGCCCTGCGGCTGTGGCTGCACAACGCCCCCATCGCCGACGCCGCCGCGGCCCCCCAGCTCTGGCGCAACGGCCTGTGGCTCGCCGCCGCCCTCGCCGCCGTCCTCACCCGGCTCGGCGTCCCCGTGGACGAGGCGCACGCCGCCGCCTACGACCGGGTGGCCGACCGGCTCCTCGAAGCGCCCACCGGCACGCTCTCCCTCCTCAGCACCGACGACCTGGCCTGGAGCACGTCATGACCGGTACGCAGAGCCCGTCGGACGCCACCGGCACCGCCGCCGCCGAAACCGCCCCCGCGCAGGCCCGGCTCGACGAGTTCGACAAGCGGCTCGGCGACCCCTGGGACGGCGGCAACCCGCTCGGCTTCACCGCCGTGCTCGAAGCCGACGAACGCGCCGAGATGTTCGCCGACGGCGAGCGCGCCCTCGACGACTACGGCCTCAACGCCGAGTTCGTGCCCGTCGAGCACGGCGGCCGGCTCACCCGCGTCGACCACCTCGTCGAGATCATGCGGACCGTCTACCGCCGGGACCCCTGCCTCGGCCTCGGCTACGGCTTCAGCTCCTTCATCTCCTCCGTCAACGTCTGGACCGCCGCCGACGACGCCCAGCAGCGCCAGGTCGCCGACATCCTGCTGCGCGGCGGCAAGATCGCCGCCGCCTACCACGAACTCGCCCACGGCAACGACATGGCGCGCACCGACTTCCAGGCCCTGCCCTCCGGCGCCGGCCGCCTGCTGCTCAACGGCCGCAAAGAGGTCGTCACCAACATCCAGCGCTCCGACGCCATGGTCATGTTCGCGCGCACCGACGCCCGCCAGGGCAGCCGCAGCCACTCCCAGATCCTCGTCGAGAAGGACCGCGTCGCCGACGGACGCATGAGCTACCTGCCGCGGTTCGCCAGCGCCGGGATGCGCGGCGTCCAGCTCGGCGGCGTCGAGTTCCGCGACTGCCCCGTCCCCGAGAACCGCGTCCTCGGCAACCTCGGCCAAGGGCTCGAGACGATGCTCAAGTCCTTCCAGATCACCCGGACCACCCTCGTCGGCATGTTCACCGGCGCCCTCGACACCGGACTGCGCACCACCCTGCGGCACGTGCACGACCGCAGGCTGTACGGGCGCACCGCCGTCGAACTGCCCCAAGTGCGCTCCACCTTGGCCGGCGTCTTCCTCGACCTGCTGATCTCCGAGGTCTTCGCCACCGTCTCCACCCGGGCGCTGCACCTCGTCCCCGCCGAGACCGGGATCTACGCGCAGGCCGTCAAGTACCACGTCTCCAAGACCCTCATCGACGCGATGAACCGGCTCTCCGGCGTGCTCGGCGCGCACTTCTACATCCGCGACCCGCACAGCACCAACGCGATCTTCCAGAAGATGCTGCGCGACATCCAGCCCGCCGGCTTCGGCCACATCGCCCGCTCCGTCTGCCAGATGTCCCTCCTCCAGCAGCTCCCGCTGCTCGCCCGCCGCTCCTGGCTGCCCGGCGACCCCGCGCCCGACGACCTCTTCCGGCTCGACGCCGACCTGCCGCCCATGCCCTTCGACCAGCTCGCCGTCAGCGCCGGCGGACGCGAACGGCTCAGCTCCTCGCTCGCCGCCGGACTCGAAGCGCTCTCCGCCGACGACCCGGAGCACCGCGAGATCCGCCGCCTCGCCGAAGGGTTCGTCGCCGAACTCGCCGCACTCGCCGAGGAATGCGGCCGACTGCCCGTAACGGAACGGACCGTGGACGCGAGCTCCCACTCCTACGACCTGACCGCCCGCTACACCAACGTCCTGGTGGCCGCCGCCTGCCACGAGACCTGGCGCCACAACCAGCACCACCCGGACCCCTTCTGGCGCGATCCCGCCTGGCTCATCGCCGCCCTCCATCGGCTGTCCGCCCCCGCGGGCGCCGTCCGGGCCCCGCTCCCGGACCACCTGGAGCACCACCTGTTCACCGAACTGACTGCCCGTCACGAAGCCGGACAGAGCTTCGGGATCAACAAGAACGGCCTGTCCGCCGGCTGACCGCACACCCGCGCGCCCAGCCCTGCCGCACGGCCGCCCGCGGCCGCCGCGCCCCGAACCGCACATCACGAACCGCACCAGGCGAAGGAGCCGTCATGTCCACTTCCGCTGTAGAGAACCAGGCCGGCGGCAGGTCCACCCAAGACCTGCGCGTGTGGCTGACCGAATGCGTCGCCCTGCACGTACAGCTGACGCCCGAGCAGATCAAGCCCGACGTCCCGCTCACCGACTACGGCCTGGACTCCATCTACGCCCTCACCGTCGCCAGCGAGATCGAGGACCACCTCGGCATCAACCTCGACCCCACCGTCATGTGGAACCACCCGACCATCGACGAACTCGTCGGCTTCCTCACCGAGGAAACCGCCTGACCGAGGCCCGACGGACCGGCCCGCGCGGCCGGCCGCCGACGCCCGGCGCATTCGAAGCCAACCGCAGTCCCAAGAGAGCGTGGGTAGGTAGAAGTGACTGATGTGCGGATCGACCGACGTGCCGTCTCGGCCGCGCAGCTGGGCGTCTGGGTGGCCCAGGAGCTCGCCCCCGGCAGCCCGCTCTACAACTGCGGCGTCTCCTTCGACATCAGCGGCCCCCTCGACCGCGCGGCGCTGCGGCTCGCCGTGCACCGGGCGCTCACCGAGACGGAGGCGCTGCGCGCCCGCTTCACCGCGGACGGCGACGACCTCTGGCAGACCATCGCCCCCACCCCCGACGAGCCGCTGCGCACCGTGACCGTGAGCGGCGCCGCCGACCCGGCCGCCGCCGCGGCGGCGTGGATCGACGCCGACATGGCCACCGGCGTCGACCTGCGCTCCGGCGACCCGCTCCACGCCCACGTCCTCCTCGAACTCGCCCCGGACCACCACCACTTCTACGTCCGCTTCCACCACATCGCCCTCGACGGCTACGGCCAGACCCTCTACCTCGACCGGATCCGCGAGCTGTACACCGAGCTGGCCGCCGGCCGCGAACCCGCACCGACCCCCTTCCACCCGCTCGCCGACCTGCTCGACGAGGAAGCCGCCTACCGCGGCTCCGCGCGCCACGCCCGCGACCGGGACCACTGGCTCGCCGCCTTCGCCGACCGCCCCGACTCCGCGAACCTCGCCGGCCGCACCGCGCCCGCCTCGCCCACCGCCCTGCGGCGCACCGTGACCCTGCCCGCGGACCGCCTCGCCGCCGTGCTCGCCGCGGTCCCCGCGCTCTCCGGCCGCTGGCCGCTGCTCGTCATCGCCGCCACGGCCGCCTACACCCACCGCATGACCGGCGCGGACGACGTCGTCCTGGGCCTGCCGACGACGGCCCGGATGACCAGGGCGTCCCTGGCCACCCCCGCCATGCTGGCCAACGAACTGCCGCTGCGGCTGTCCGTACGGCCCTCGACGCCCTTCACCGAACTGATCGCCCAGGCCGCCCGCGAGGTGGCGGTGGTCGGCAAGCACCAGCGCTACCGCAGCGAGGACCTCCAGCGCGAACTCGGCCGCGCCGGCGGCTTCACCGGGCCCTCGGTCAACGCCATCACCTTCTCCAGGAAGACCCGCTTCGGCGACCTCCCGACGGCCGCCCACTGGCTCTCGACGGGCGCCGTCAAGGACCTCTCCATCGTCGTCTCCGGGGACGCGACGGGCAGCGACGGCCTGCAAATCGAGTTTCAGGCCAACCCGGCGCTCTACACCGCCGAGCAGATGACCGCGCACCAGGACCGCTTCCTCGCCCTCCTCGACCGCCTCGCCGACGCGCCCCGCCAGCCCATCGGGCAGCTCACGACGATCACCGAGGACGAGCGCCGCCAGGTGCTCGCGGCCGGGACGGGAACGCCCCGCCGAACCCGGCCCGCCACGGTCCCCCAGCTCTTCGAGGACCAGGTCCGCCGCGCCCCCGACGCCACCGCCCTGGTCTTCGGCGACGAGACGCTCACCTACCGCGAGCTCAACGCGCGCGCCAACCGCCTCGCCCGCGGCCTCGCCGCCCAGGGCATCGGACCGGAGTCCCTGGTCGCCGTCGCCCTGCCCCGCTCGGCCGACCTCGCCACGGCCCTCCTCGGCGTCCTCAAGTCCGGCGCGGCCTACCTGCCCGTCGACGTGACGCACCCCGCCGACCGGATCGCCCACATGCTGACCGACGCCCGCCCCGCGCGGGTGCTCACCTCGCGCGCCGCCGCGGACGCCGTGCCCGCCACGGCCGGCACGGCCCGCACCGTCCTCGACGCGGACGACGTGCGACGGGCGCTGGCCGCGTACGACGCCGGGGACCTCACCCCGGCCGAACGCACCGGGCCTCTCACCCCGCACCACCCCGCGTACGTCATCTACACCTCGGGCTCCACCGGGCTCCCCAAGGGCGTCGTCGGACTCCACGAAGGCGTCGCCAACCGCCTCGCGTGGTTCGGCGAGACCTTCCCCTACCGCGCCGACGAGCCCGTACTCGCCAAGACCTCCATCAGCTTCATCGACGGCACCACCGAGCTGCTCGGCGCACTCGTCCACGGCGCGCCCGTCATCATGACGGGCCCTCAGGAAGCCCGTAACGCCGCCGAGATGGCGGAACTCGGCGCGCGGCACGGCATCGGACGCATCACCGTCGTACCGAGCCTGCTCGCCGGGCTCCTGGAGAGCGGCGGCGCGCGGCAGCTCACCGAGTGCTCCCTGTGGATCAGCAGCGGCGAGGCGCTGCCCGCCGCCTATGCCCGGCAGTTCGCCGAGGCCCTGCCGCACGCCCGGCTGCTGAACCTCTACGGAGCCTCGGAGATCACCGGCGACAGCCTGTTCGCGGTGTCCGACGGCGAGGCCGCCCCGATCGGACGGCCCATCAGCGACACCCGCGTCCGCGTCCTGGACACCGCCCTCCACCCGGTGCCGCCGGGCGCGGCCGGCGAGCTCTACATCGCCGGCACGGGCCTGGCCCGCGGCTACCTCGACCGCCCCGGCCTCACGGCGGAGCGGTTCGTCGCCGACCCGTACGGACCGGCCGGCGCCCGCATGTACCGCACGGGCGACCTGGCGCGGTGGAACGCGGACGGCGAGCTGGAATACGCCGGCCGCACCGACTTCCAGGTCAAGATCCGCGGCTTCCGCATCGAACCCGGCGAGGTCGAGGCCGTCCTCGGCGCCCACCCCTCGGTCGCCCGGACGGCGGCGGTCGTCCGCGAGGACCGGCCCGGCGACAAGCGCCTCGTGGCCTACGCCGTACCCGCGCCCGGCCACCGCCCCGACCCCGGAGCGCTGCGCGAGCACGCCTTCGCCGCCCTGCCCGACTACATGGTGCCGACCGCGATCGTCACGCTGGACGAGCTGCCCCTGACGCCCAACGGGAAGCTCGACCGCGACGCCCTGCCCGCTCCCGACTACAGCGCCGGCTCCTCCGGCCGGGCCCCGCGCGACGCCCGCGAGACGCTCCTGACCGACCTGTACGCGGACGTCCTCGGCGTCGCCCGCACCACCATCGACGACAGCTTCTTCGACCTCGGCGGCGACAGCATCCTCGCGCTGCGCCTCGTCGGCCGGGCCCGCCGGGCGGGCCTGGAGTTCTCCGTCCGCGAGGTCTTCGAGCACCGCACCGCGGCCGCCCTCGGCGAGCACTGCCGCACAGCCGCTCCGGCCGCCTCCGCGAACGGGACGGCCGACGTGGAACTGACGCCGCTGCCCGCCGACGAGCTCGCCGAGCTGACGGCCGCCGAGCCGGGCGCGGTGGACGTGCTGCCGCTGACGCCGCTCCAGTCGGGCCTGCTCTTCCACGGCCTCTACGACGAGCAGGGCCCCGACATCTACACCCTCCAGGTCCGCTTCGACCTCGAAGGCCCCGTCGACGCCCCCGCCCTGCGGGCCGCGGGCCAGGCGCTGCTGGAACGCCACCCGAATCTGCGCGCCGGATTCCGGCACGCGGGGCTGAGCCGCCCGGTGCAGGTGATCCCCGCCGAGGTAGCGCTGCCCTGGCGGGAACTGGACCTGTCCGGCCTGGGGGAGACGGAGCGCGAGGCGGAGACCGAACTCTTCCTCGCCCGCGACCGGGAGGAGCGCTTCGACCTGGCCCGGCCGCCGCTGCTGCGCTTCACCCTGCTCACCCTCGGCGACGACCGCCGCCAACTGGTCTTCACCCACCACCACCTGCTGCTCGACGGCTGGTCGCTGCCCGTGCTCGCCCGCGAACTGTTCGCGCTCTACGGCGGCGGCCACGAGCTGCCCGCCGTACGCCCGTATAGCGATCACCTCAAGTGGCTCGCCGCACAGGACCGTTCGGCGGCGGAGGCGGCTTGGGAGGAAGCGTTCGCCGGCTTCGAGGAGCCGACCCGCGTCGCGCCCGTCGGCGAGTACGCACAGGCGGAGCCGGAGCGGGTGGAGTTCGCGCTGGCCCCGGAACGCACGGCCGCGCTCGCTGCGCGGGCCCGTGCGTACGGGCTGACGCTGAACACCGTCGTGCAGGGCGCGTGGGCGCTGGTGCTGGGCGGTCTGACGGGGCGTGAGGACGTGGTGTTCGGCGTCACGGTCTCCGGCCGGCCGCCGGAGCTGGCGGGCGTCGAGGACATGGTGGGCCTGTTCATCAACACCCTTCCGCTGCGCGCCCGTCCGCACCCCGCCGAACCCCTGGCCGTGTTCCTCGCCCGCCTCCAGGACGAGCAGGCCCGCCTCCTGGACCACCAGCACCTGAGCCTGACGGACATCGCGCGCCGCACTGGCTTCGGCGAACTCTTCGACACCCTCCTCGTGTTCGAGAACTTCCCGCTCGACGCGGACGGACTCGGCGCGTCGGCCGCCGACGCCGGTCTGCGGCTGCGCGGCGCCACCGCGCGCGACGCCGTGCACTACCCTCTCGGCCTCGTCGCCCTGCCCGGCGAGTCCCTCTCCTTCCGGCTGCACTACCAGCCCGCCCTGTTCGAGCGCGGATCGGTCGAGCGGATCGGCGAGCGGTTCGTGCGGCTGCTGGAGGCGGTGACGGACGCCCCGGAGACGGCGGTCAGCCAGGTGGATGTGCTCGGTGCGGACGAGGGGCGGCGAGTGCTGGAGGAGTGGAACGACACGGCGGCCGAGGTGCCACGGGCCACGCTTCCGGAGCTGTTCGAGCGTCAGGCGGCCCGTACACCCGACGCCACGGCCGTCGTTTCCGGTGAAGTCACCCTGTCCTACGCCGAATTGAATGAGCGGGCCAACCGGCTCGCGCACCAGCTGATCGCCCAGGGTGCGGGCCCCGAGGGCTTCGTGGGGATCTCCCTGCCGCGCTCGGAACTCACCCTCGTCGCCGTGCTCGCGGTGCTGAAGTCCGGCGCCGCCTACGTACCCGTGGACCCGGGCTACCCGGCCGACCGCATCGCCCACCTGCTCACCGACGCCGCGCCCGCCCTCCTGATCACGGTCGACAGCGTGCTGCCGCGACTGCCGGAGGGCGACGGCGGCCCTGAGCGCCTGGTGCTCGACGCCCCGGAGACCGCCGCGGCCGTCGCGGACCGCCCGGCCGCCGACCCGACGGACGCGGACCGCGGCGGCACGCTGTCCCCGCTCCACCCCGCGTACGCGATCTACACCTCCGGCTCCACCGGCCTCCCCAAGGGCGTCGTGGTGCCGCACGAGAACGTCGCGGATCTCGCGGCCTGGGCGGGCGCGGAGTTCGGGGCCGAGGAGCTGGCCCGCGTCGTGGCATCCACGTCCCTCAACTTCGACGTCTCCGTCTTCGAGATGTTCGGGCCGCTGCTGTCCGGCGGTTCGATCGAGGTCGTACGGGACCTGCTCGCCCTCGCCGACGGCTCCTGCTCCGGCGAACGGGCCGGGATCGTGAGCGGCGTGCCCTCCGCCCTCGCCCACATCGTGGCGGGCGGCGAGCTGCGCGCGGGCGCGCGCAGTGTGGTGCTGGCGGGGGAGGCGCTGTCCGCGCAGGCCGCGAACGACATCGTGCGGGCGGTGGGGGCCGAGCGGCTGGCGAATATCTACGGGCCGACCGAGGCCACGGTGTACGCGGCGGCCTGGTATTCCCGGACGGGCGCGCAGACGACCCCGCCGATCGGGCGGCCGATCCGCAACACCCGGCTGTACGTGCTGGACGCGGGGCTGCGCCCGGTCGCGCCGGGCATCTCCGGCGAGCTGTACATCGCGGGCGAGGGGCTGGCGCGCGGTTACCACGGGCGTCCGGGGCTGTCGGCGGAGCGGTTCGTGGCCGACCCGTACGGCCGGGCCGGGGCCCGCATGTACCGGACCGGTGACCTGGTGCGATGGAGTCCGGACGGCGAGCTGGAGTACATCGGGCGCACCGACTTCCAGGTGAAGATCCGCGGCTTCCGCATCGAACTCGGCGAGATCGAGTCCGTCCTCGGCGCCCACGCGTCGGTGGCCCGGACCGCGGTGGTCGTCCGTGAGGACCGGCCCGGCGACAAGCGGCTCGTGGCGTACGTCGTGCCCGCCGACGGGGCCGCAGCGGACGCGGGCGCGCTCCGCCGCCACGTGGGCGAGGCGCTGCCCGACTACATGGTGCCGTCCGCCGTCGTCACCCTCGACGCGCTGCCCCTCACCCCGAACGGCAAGCTCGACCGCAAGGCGCTGCCCGCTCCCGAATACGGCGCGGAGACCGCCGGCCGCGAGCCCCGCACCCCGCGCGAGGAACTGCTGGCCGCGCTCTACGCCGAGGTGCTGGGCGTGCCGGCGGTCGGCATCGACGACAGCTTCTTCGACCTCGGCGGCGACAGCATCCTGTCCCTCCAGCTCGTGAGCCGGGCCCGCCGGGCCGGGCTGGAGTTCTCCGTCCGCGACGTCTTCGAGCACCGGACCGTGGCGGCTCTCGACGCCCACTCCCGTACCGCGCCGTCCACCGCCTGGGACGGGGCGGCCGATGTGGAGCTGACGGCGCTGCCCGCCGACGAGCTCGCCGAGCTGATGGCCGCGGAGCCGGGCGCGGTGGACGTGCTGCCGCTGTCGCCGCTCCAGTCGGGCCTGCTCTTCCACGGCCTCTTCGACGAGCGCGGCGACGACGTCTACACCGTCCAGACCGTCCTGGACTTCGACGGCGCACTCGACGTCCCGGCCTTCCGGGCCGCGGGGCAGGCGCTGCTGGCGCGGCACGCGAACCTGCGCGCCGGGTTCCGGCACGAGGGGCTGAGCCGCCCGGTGCAGGTGATCCCCGCCAAGGCTAAGACCGCGGTGCCGTGGCGCGAGCTGGACCTGTCCGGACTGGAGGAGACGGAGCGGGAGGCCGCGACCGAGCGGTTCCTGGCCGAGGAGCGGCAGCGCCGCTTCGACCTCGCCCGCCCGCCGCTGCTGCGCTTCACCCTGCTCGCCCTCGGCGACGGCCGCCACCGGCTGGTGCTGACCTGCCATCACCTCCTGCTGGACGGCTGGTCGTCGCCGATCGTCCTGCGCGAACTGTTCGCGCTCTACGCCGGCGGCCACGAGCTGCCCGCCGTACGCCCGTACACCGACCACCTCAAGTGGCTTGCCGCACAGGACCGTTCGGGCGCCGAGGCGGCGTGGCGCGAAGCGCTGGAAGGCTTCGAGGAGCCCACCCGCATCGCACCCGCCGACGCGGAGCACGCCGTGTCCGACCCGCAGAAGGTGGAGTGCACGCTCTCGCGGGAACGGACGGCCGCGCTCGCGGCGCGGGCCCGTACGTACGGGCTGACGCTGAACACCGTCGTGCAGGGCGCGTGGGCGCTGGTGCTGGGCGGTCTGACGGGGCGTGAGGACGTGGTGTTCGGCGTCACGGTCTCCGGCCGGCCGCCGGAGCTGGCGGGCGTCGAGGACATGGTGGGACTGTTCATCAACACCCTTCCGCTGCGCGCCCGACTGCGCCCCGCCGAACCCCTGGCGAGCCTGTTCGCCCGCATCCAGGACGATCAGACGGCGATGCTGGACCACCAGCACCTCGGCCTCGCCGACATCCAGCGGGCGACCGGCATCGGCGAACTCTTCGACACCTCGCTGGTCTTCGAGAACTACCCGCTCGACGACGGCGAGTTCACCGACCTGATCGAGGCGTCCGGACTGCGGCTCCACGGAGCCGCGGCGCGCGACGCCGTGCACTACCCCCTCGGCCTCAAGGCGACCCCCGGCGAACAGCTGCGCTTCGTCTGGGACTTCCAGCCCGACCTGCTCGACCGGGCGAGGGTCGAATCGATCGCCGAGCGCTTCACGCGGGTGCTGGAGGCGGTCGTCGCCGACCCGGAGCGCCCGGTGGGCCGCGTAGACGTCCTCGACGACGCCGAGCGGCGCCGCGTGGTCACCGAGTGGAACGACACGGACGTGGAGTACCCGGCCGACAAAGCCGTGCATGTCCTCTTCGAGGAGCGGGCGGCCACGACGCCCGACGCGGTGGCCGTGGTCTCGGGGGAGCGGTCCCTCACCTACGCGGAGCTGAACGCGTGGGCCAACCGGCTCGCGCACCGGCTCATCGGCCTGGGCGTGCGCCAGGAGAGCCGGGTGGCGGTGCTTCAGGAGCGGTCGACGGCGGTGGTCGTCTCCAGCCTCGCCGTGCTGAAGGCGGGCGGCGTGTACGTACCGCTCGACCCGAACCAGCCCGCGAGCCGCTCCGAATTCATCCTCGGCAGCACGGACGCGGTGGCGCTCCTCACCGACCGGGACCCTGACGAGGTCGGGTTCGCGGTCGACGCCCCCGTCGTCCGCTTCGACGACGGCGAGGACTTCGCGGGCGAGCCGGACACGAACCCCGAGGTCCGCACGGACGCCGAGCAGCTCGTCTACGTGATGTTCACGTCCGGTTCCACGGGCGTGCCGAAGGGCGTGGCCAATACGCACCGCAATGTGGTGCATCTGGCGGCCGACCGGTATTGGACGCGCGGCAACCATGAGCGGGTGCTGATGCACTCGCCGTACGCCTTCGACGCCTCGACGTTCGAGATCTGGACGCCGCTGCTGACCGGCGGCCGCGTGGTCGTCGCCCCGGCGGGCCGCCTCAGCGGCACGGAGCTGGCCGCCGTGATCACCGAGCAGTCCGTCACCGGCATGTTCGTGAGCGCCGGGCTGTTCCGGGTGCTGGCGGAGGAGCGCCCGGAGTGCTTCGCCGGGGTCCGCGAGATCTGGGCGGGCGGCGACATCGCCTCGCCGACGGCGATGCGGCGAGTGCTGGACGCCTGCCCGGGGATCACCGTCGCCAACGAGTACGGGCCGACGGAGACCACCGTCTTCTCCAGCGTCAACCCGATGCGCGCCGCCGACGAGGTCCCCGAGGCCGTCGTGCCGATCGGCCGCCCGCTGTGGAACACACAGGTGTACGTCCTCGACACGGGCCTGCGCCCCGTCGCGCCCGGCGTCGCGGGCGAGCTGTACATCGCGGGCGACGGCCTGGCGCGCGGCTATCTGGGCCGGGCCGAGCTGACGGCGCAGCGGTTCGTCGCCGATCCCTTCAAGGGCGACGGCGGCCGGATGTACCGCACCGGCGACGTCGTGCGGTGGCTGGAGGACGGGCGGCTGGAGTTCGTCGGCCGCGTCGACGACCAGGTCAAGCTGCGCGGCTTCCGCATCGAACCCGGCGAGGTGGAGGGCGTCCTCGCCGGCCGCCCCGAGGTGGCGCAGGCCGCCGTGATCCTCCGCGAGGACCGGCCCGGCGCGAAGCGGCTCGTCGCCTACGTCGTCGCGGCCTCCGGAGCCGGCATCGACGCCGAAGCGCTGCGGGCCCACGCCGCCGACGCGCTGCCCGAGTACATGGTGCCGTCGGCGGTCGTCCCGCTCGACGCCCTGCCCCTCACCCTCAACGGCAAGCTGGACCGCAGGGCGCTGCCCGCCCCCGAATACGGTGCGGAGACCTCCGGCCGCGCCCCGCGCACCCCGCGCGAGGAGCTGCTGTGCGGGCTGTTCGCCGAGGTCCTGGGAATCGGGCGGGTCGGCGTCGACGACAGTTTCTTCGAGCTGGGCGGCGACAGCATCATGTCCATCCAGCTGGTCAGCCGGGCCCGCCGGGCCGGGCTGGAGCTGTCGGCGCGCGACGTCTTCGACCACAAGACGGTCGCGGCGCTCGCCACGGCGGTGAGCGACGCCCAGGAGACGGTGGCGGAGGAGGCGGGCGCCGGGGTCGGCCCCGTACCGCTGACGCCGATCATGCGCCGCTTCGCGGAGAGCGGCGGGCCCGTCGAGCGGTTCAACCAGTCGCTGGCGCTGCGCGTGCCCGCCGCAATGGCGGAGCGCGACCTCGTGACCGCCGTCCAGACCCTGCTGGACCAGCACGACGCGCTGCGCATGCGGGTGGCCCCCGGAGCCGCGGCCGGGGACGGGTCCGGCTGGTCGGCGGAGGTCGCCGCGCCCGGTTCCGTACGGGCCGGGGCGTGCGTACGGCGCGTGGATGCGGCACACCTCGACGAGGCGGCCCGCGACGTCCAGTACGCGGCCGAGGCCGACGCGGCGCGCGACCGGCTGTCGCCCGCCGACGGCGTCATGGTGCAGGCGGTGTGGTTCGACCGGGGCCCGGACGAGCCGGGACGGCTGCTGGTGATGGTGCATCACTTCGCGGTGGACGGCGTGTCCTGGCGGCTGCTGGTGCCCGCCCTCGCCGACGCCTGGCGGGATGCCGCCGCCGGCCGCGACGCGCAGCCGGAGCCCGTGGCGACGTCCTTCCGCGGCTGGGCCCGGCGCCTGGCCGAGGAAGCCCGACAGGCCACGCGGACGGCCGAGTTGGAGCGGTGGCGGCGCACGCTCGACGCCCCCGACCCCGTCATCGGCTCCGGCCCCCTGGACCCCGCGCTGGACACGTACGGGTCGGCCGGTTCCGTGACGCTGCGGCTGCCCGCCGAGGTCACGGACGCGCTCCTGACGACCGTGCCGGGAACCTTCCGGGCCGGCGTCAACGACGTCCTGCTCTCCGCGTTCGCGCTCGCCGTCGCCGACTGGCGCGGCGACGGCCGGACCCCGCACGTCCTGGTGGACCTGGAGAGCCACGGCCGCGAGGAGGAAGCGGTCGGCGGCGTGGACGTGTCGGAGACCGTCGGCTGGTTCACCAGCCTCTACCCGGTGCGGCTGGACATCTCCGGACTCGACCGGGCGCAGGCCCGGGACGGCGGGCCCGCCGCCGGGGCCCTGCTCAAGCGCGTCAAGGAGGAGCTGCGGTCCGTGCCCGACAACGGCCTCGGCTTCGGGCTGCTGCGGTACCTGAACCCGGACACCGCCGGTGAGCTGGCGGACCTCGGCGCGCCGCAGATCGGCTTCAACTACCTCGGGCGCATCGCGGCGGACAGCGCCGCCGACCCCGCCGCGGACTCCGCCGACTGGTCCGTGCTGGCCGGGTCGGCGGGCAGCGGCGGCACGGACGACGCGCTGCTGCTCACCCACACCGTCGAGCTGAACGCGCTCACCGAGGACGGCGCGCGCGGCCCCGAGCTGGTCGCGACCTGGACCTTCGCCGAGCGGCTGCTCGACGAGCGGAGCGTGCGGGAGCTGGCCGAGGGCTGGTTCCGGGCGCTGCGCGCCCTCGCCGCGCACGCCGAGCGCCCCGACGCGGGCGGCCTCACCCCCTCCGACGTGCCGCTCGCCGCCCTCACCCAGCCGGAACTCGACGGCGTGCTCGCCGCGTACCCGGACGCCGCCGACGTGCTGCCGCTCTCCCCGCTCCAGTCCGGCCTGCTCTTCCACGGCCTCTTCGACGAGCAGGGGAGGGACGTCTACACCGTCCAGACGGCCATCGACTTCGACGGCGCGCTGGACGCGTCCGCGATGCGCGCCGCCGGTCAGGCGCTGCTCGACCGGCACGCGAACCTGCGCGCCGGGTTCCGGCACGAGGGGCTCGCCCACCCGGTACAGGTGATCCCCGCTGGTGTCGAACTGCCCTGGCACGAAATGGACTTGACCGGGATGGGCGAGGCGCAGCGGACCGCCGAGGCCGCACGGCTGCTCGCGGCGGACCGCGCGCTCCGCTTCGACCTGGCCCGGCCCCCGCTGCTCCGCTTCACCCTGCTGAAGCTCGGGCCCCGGCACCACCGGCTCGTGCTCAGCAACCACCACCTGCTGCTCGACGGCTGGTCGCTCCCCGTGCTCGTCCGCGAGCTGTTCCAGCTCTACACGGGCGCCGGCGCGCTGCCGCCCGTACGCCCCTACCGCGACTACCTCGGCTGGGTCGCCGACCAGGACCGGACCGCCGCCGAAGCGGCCTGGCGCGCGGCGCTGGCGGGCTTCGAGGAGCCAACCCGGCTGGCCCCGGCCGACCGCACCGGACGGCCCCCGGCCGCCCCCGAGCACCTGCGGTTCGCCCTGTCCGAGCAGGCCACGGCCGAACTCGCGGAGCGCGCCCGCACGCACGGGCTGACGCTGAACACCGTCGTCCAGGGCGCCTGGGCGCTGGTCCTGGCGAGCCTGACCGGCCAGGACGAAGTGGCGTTCGGCTTCGTCGTCTCCGGCCGGCCGCCGGAGCTGACGGGCGTCGAGGACATGGTGGGCCTGTTCATCAACACCCTCCCCCTGCGCGCCCGGCTGCGCCCCGCCGAACCCCTCGCGGACCTCCTCGCCCGCGTCCAGGACGAGCAGGCGCGGCTGCTGGAACACCAGCACCTCGGCCTGACGGCCATTCAGCGGCAGGCCGCGACGGGCGAACTCTTCGACACCTCTGTGGTGTTCGAGAACTACCCCCTCGACCGGAACGCGCTGGACGACCTCGCGGGCCGCGGCGGGCTGCGCGTCGCGGACGCCGCGATCAGCGACTCCACGCACTACACCCTGGCCCTCGTCGCCATGCCCGGCGACGCCCTCGGCTTCCGGCTCGACTACCAGGGCGACGTGCTCGACGCGGCGGCCGTACGGGCCGTCGCCGACCGCTTCACCCGCGTCCTGGACGCCATGCGGACCGACCCGGCCCGCCCCGTGGGCCGCATCGCCCTGCTCACCGACGCCGAGCACCGGGCGCTGCTGACCGACGGGAACGACACCCGCCGCGACGTGCCCGCCGCGACGCTGCCCGCCCTCTTCGAGGCGCAGGCCGCCCGCACCCCCGACGCGCCCGCCACGGCGTCCGAGGCCGGCGAGCTGACCTACGCCGAGCTCAACGCGCGCGCCAACCGGCTGGCCCGGCTGCTCATCGACCGGGGCGTCGGCCCGGAGCGCT
Source organism: Streptomyces sp. NPDC050617 (assembly GCF_040654795.1). Taxonomy (NCBI): domain Bacteria; kingdom Bacillati; phylum Actinomycetota; class Actinomycetes; order Kitasatosporales; family Streptomycetaceae; genus Streptomyces; species Streptomyces sp. NPDC050617. The sequence goes on from NZ_JBFAIS010000013.1 coordinate 191,063, forward strand.
CCGTGGCCGTCTCGCTGCCCCGCTCCGCCGACCTCGTCGTCTCCCTCCTCGCCGTCGTCAAGGCCGGCGGCGCGTACCTGCCCGTCGACCCCGACTACCCGGCCGACCGCATCGCCTACATGCTGGACGACGCCGCGCCCGCGCTGATCCTCACGGACACCGCGCGCGCCGGACGGTTCGCGGGCGCCGACGTGCCGCTGCTGCTCGTCGACCACACCGACACCAGCGGCTACGACGCCGCCGACCCCGCCGACGTCGACCGCGCCGCCCCGCTGAAGCGGACCCACTCCGCCTACACCATCTACACCTCGGGCTCCACGGGCCGCCCCAAGGGCGTCGTGGTGACGCACACCGGCCTGGCGAGCCTGGCCGCCGGGCAGACCGAGGGGTTCGCCGTGCGGCCCGGAAGCCGCGTCCTGCTGTTCGCCTCGCCCAGCTTCGACGCCGCCGTATCCGAACTCTGCGTCGCCCTGCTCTCCGGCTCCTGCGTCGTCCTCGCGGACGCGGACCGGCTACTGCCGGGACCGTCGCTGACCGCGCTCCTCACCGAACAGCGGATCACCCACGCCACGCTCCCGCCGTCCGCCCTCGCCCAACTCGCCGACGACGCCCTGCCCGCCGGGATGACGCTGACCGTGGCGGGCGAGGCGTGCCCGCCGCACCTCGTGGAACGCTTCTCGCACGGCCGCCGCATGATCAACGCGTACGGCCCCACCGAATCCACCGTCTGCGCGAGCATGAGCGACCCGCTGGCCGGAGCCGTCGTGCCGCCGATGGGCCGCCCCATCGTCAACACCCGCCTGTACGTGCTCGATTCGGCCCTCCGCCCCGCGGCCCCCGGCGCCCCCGGCGAGCTGTACATCGCGGGCGACGGACTGGCCCGCGGCTACCACCGCCGCCCCGGTCTGACGGCGGAGCGGTTCGTCGCCGACCCGTACGGACCGGCCGGCGCCCGCATGTACCGCACCGGCGACCTGGCCGTACGCCGCCCCGACGGCCGCCTCGAATTCGCCGGCCGCGCCGACGACCAGGTGAAGGTCCGCGGCTTCCGCGTCGAGACCGGCGAGGTCGAGGCGGCGCTCGCCGCTTACCCGGCCGTGGCACGCGCCGCTGTGACCGTCCGCGAGGACCGCCCCGGCGACAAGCGCCTGGTGGCCTACGCCGTACCGGTCGCTGGCGCCGCCCCCGAACCCGGCTCGCTGCGGGCGCGCGTCGCCGAGGCGCTGCCCGACTACATGGTGCCGTCCGCGATCGTCGTCCTCGACGCCCTGCCGCTCACCCCGAACGGCAAACTGGACCGCAAGGCGCTGCCCGCCCCCGAGTACGGCGGCACGTCGGCGGGCCGCGCGCCGCGCTCCCCGCAGGAGGAGATCCTGTGCGGGATCTTCGCCGACGTCCTCGGCGTCCCCAAGGCCACCATCGACGACAGTTTCTTCGACCTCGGCGGCCACTCGCTTCTCGCCACCCAGCTCGTCAGCCGGGTGCGCGCCGCGCTCGACGTCGAGCTGTCCATCCGTCAGCTCTTCGAGGAGCCCACCGTCGCCGGACTCGCGACGGCCATCGGGGCGGCGGGCGCCGCGCGCGCAGCGCTCGCGCCGAGGGACCGCGGCGAACGGGTGCCCGCCTCCTTCGCGCAGCAACGCCTCTGGTTCCTCGGCCAGTTCGAAGGTCCCAACGCCACCTACAACCTGCCCGCCGCCCTCCGCCTGACGGGCCGTCTGGACCGCGCCGCGCTGCGGCGCGCGCTCGACGACGTCGTGGAGCGGCACGAGAGCCTGCGCACCGTGTTCGCCGAGGACGCCGAAGGCCCGTACCAGCGAGTCCTCGACGCCGCCGCGAGCCGCCCCGAGCTGACGGTCGCGACCGTCACCGAGGAGGACCTGACCGACGAGCTGCGCCGCGCCGCCCGGCACGGCTTCGACCTCACCGCCGAAATCCCCGTGCGGGCCACGCTGTTCGAGCTGGGCGCCGACGAGCACGTACTGCTGCTGCTCGTCCACCACATCGCGGGCGACGGCTGGTCGATGGGGCGCCTGGCCGCCGACTTCTCCACCGCCTACGGCGCACGCCGCACCGGAACGGCCCCCGACTGGGCGCCGCTGCCCGTGCAGTACGCCGACTACACCCTGTGGCAGCGCGAGGCCCTCGGCGACGAGAACGACCCCCACAGCCCGGCCGCCGAACAACTCGCCTACTGGAAGGAGACGTTGGCGGGGCTCCCCGAGGAACTGGAGCTGCCTGCCGACCGGCCGCGCCCCGCGGCCTCCGCCAACCAGGGCGGCCACCTCGCCTTCGAGATCCCCGCCGAACTGCACGCCGCCCTCGCCGACCTCGCCAAGGAGCGCCGCGCCAGCCTCTTCATGCTCGTCCAGGCGGCCCTCGCCACGCTGTACGCACGGCTGGGCGCCGGGACCGACATCCCCCTCGGCACGCCCGTCGCCGGCCGCACGGACGACGCGCTGGCAGACCTCGTCGGGTTCTTCGTCAACACGCTGGTGCTGCGCACCGACGTCTCCGGCGACCCGACGTTCGCCGAGCTGATCGACCGGGTGCGGGAGACGGACCTGGCCGCGTACGCGCACCAGGACGTGCCGTTCGAGCGGCTGGTCGAGGTGGTCAACCCGGCCCGCTCGCTGTCCCGGCACCCCCTCTTCCAGACCTCGCTGACCTTCGACACCGACCGGCGCGAGGCGCTGGACGCGATCGGCGCCCTGCCGGGGCTCACCGCCGTGCCGCAGCCGGTGGACATCCGCGTCGCCAAGTTCGACCTCGACTTCAACGTCGCCGAACTGCACGGGACCGAGGGCGAGCCCGCGGGCCTCGGCGGCGTCGTGGAGTACAGCACCGAACTGTTCGACCGCGACAGCGTCCAGCGCCTCGTCGACCGGCTCGTCCTCGTCCTCACCGCGATGACCGAGGCCCCCGACCGGCACGTCATGACCGTCGACGTCCTGGACCCCGCCGAGCGGCGCCGCGTGGTGACCGAGTGGAACGACACGGATGTGGAGTTCCCGGCGGACACGGCCGTCCATGTCCTCTTCGAGGAGCGGGCGGTGGCGGCACCCGACGCGGTGGCCGTGGCCTCGGGGGCGGAAACCCTCACGTACGGGGAGCTGAACGCGCGGGCCAACCGCCTCGCGCACCGCCTGATCGGCCTGGGCGTACGCGCCGAGAGCCGGGTCGCGGTGCTCCAGGAGCGCTCCGCCGACGTGGTCGTCTCCAGCCTCGCCGTGCTGAAGGCGGGCGGCGTGTACGTACCGCTCGACCCGAACCAGCCCGCGAGCCGCTCCGAATTCATCCTCCGCGACACCGGAGCGGCGGCCCTGCTCACCGACCGGAACCCCGAGGAGATCGAATTCGCCGTCCACACCCCGATCGTCCGCGTCGGCGAGGGTCTCGCCGACGAGCCGGACACCAACCCCGGCGTCGCGACCCACGCCCAGCAGCTCGTCTACGCCATGTACACCTCCGGTTCCACGGGCGTGCCGAAGGGCGTGGCCAATACGCACCGCAATGTGGTGCATCTGGCGGCCGACCGGTACTGGACGCGCGGCAACCATGAGCGGGTGCTGATGCACTCGCCGTACGCCTTCGACGCCTCGACGTTCGAGATCTGGACGCCGCTGCTGACTGGCGGTCGGGTCGTCGTCGCCCCGGCGGGCCGCCTCGGCGCCGCCGACCTCGCCACCGTGATCGCGGAACAGGAAGTGACGGGCCTCTTCGTCAGCGCCGGCCTGTTCCGGGTGCTGGCCGAGGAACGCCCCGAATGCTTCGCGGGCGTCCGCGAGATCTGGGCCGGCGGTGACGTCGTGTCACCGACCGCCGTCCGACGCGTCCTTGACGCCTGCCCGGGGATCACCGTCGCCAACGAGTACGGGCCGACGGAGACCACCGTCTTCTCCAGCGTCAACCCGCTGCGCGCCGCCGACGACGTGCCGGAGGCCGTCGTGCCCATCGGCCGGCCCCTGTGGAACACCCAGGTCTACGTCCTGGACGGCACGCTGCGCCCGGTGCCCGTCGGCGTCAGCGGCGAGCTGTACATCGCCGGCGCCGGTCTGGCGCGCGGCTATCTGGGCCGGGCGGAGCTGACGGCGCAGCGGTTCGTCGCCGATCCCTTCAAGGGCGACGGCGGCCGGATGTACCGCACCGGTGACGTCGTGCGGTGGCTGGAGGACGGGCGGCTGGAGTTCGTCGGGCGCGTCGACGACCAGGTCAAGCTGCGCGGCTTCCGCATCGAGCTCGGCGAGGTGGAGGGCGTTCTCGCGGGCCGCCCCGAGGTGGCGCAGGCCGCCGTGATCCTCCGCGAGGACCGCCCCGGCGACAAGCGGCTCGTCGCCTACGCCGTAGCCGTCGCCGGGGCGGCCCTCGACCGCGACGCCCTGCGGGCGCACATCGCCAAGGCGCTGCCCGAGTACATGGTGCCGTCCGCGATCGTCGCCCTCGACGCCCTGCCCCTCACCCTCAACGGCAAGCTCGACCGCAAGGCGCTGCCCGCCCCCGAATACGGCATGGAGGCCACCGGCCGCCCGCCGCGCTCCCCGCAGGAGGAGATCCTGTGCGCCGTCTTCGCCGAGGTCCTCGGCGTCGCCCACGTCACCATCGACGACAGCTTCTTCGACCTCGGCGGCCACTCGCTCCTCGCCACCCGCCTCGTCAGCCGGGTCCGCGCCGCCCTCGGCGCGGAACTCGCCATCCGCCAGCTCTTCGAGACGCCCACCGTCGCCACACTGGCCGGGGCGCTGGCGCAGGCCGGCGGGGCACGCACGGGCGTCGCCGCCCGCCCGCGCCCGGAGCGGATACCGCTCTCCTTCGCCCAGCAGCGCCTCTGGTTCCTCAGCCACCTCGACGGCCCCAGCGCCACCTACAACCTGCCCATCGCGATGCGCCTGTCCGGCGCCCTGGACCACGAGGCCCTGCGCCACGCCCTCGCCGACGTCGTCGCGCGCCACGAGAGCCTGCGCACCCTCTTCGCCGAGGACGCCGACGGCGGATACCAGGTCGTGCTCGACGCGGCCGACCCGCGCGCCCGCCCGGCCGTCGAGACCGTCGACGTGAGCGCCGACACCCCCGCCGCCCGCCGCGAACGGCTCGACGCCGCGTCCCGGCGCGGCTTCGACCTGGCCGCCGCCGTCCCCGTGCGCGCCGTCCTCTTCGAAGAGGCCGCCGACGAGCACGTACTGCTCGTCCTGGTGCACCACATCGCGGCCGACGGCTGGTCGCTGCCCGTGCTCGTACAGCACCTGATGACCGCGTACGAGGCGCGCTGCGCCGGCGGGGCCCCCGACTGGGCGCCGCTGCCCGCGCAGTACGCCGACTACGCCCTGTGGCAGCGGGACATGCTCGGCGGTGAGGACGACCCCGACAGCGAGATATCCCGGCAACTCGCCTACTGGAACCGGCAGTTGGCGGACCTCCCCGAGGAACTGGAGCTGCCGCGGGACCGGCGGCGCCCCGCCGCCGCCACCCACCGCGGCGCCCGGATCTCCTTCGACGTCCCCGCCGAGGTGCACACCGGCCTCGCCGGCCTGGCCAAGGAGAGCCGCGGCAGCCTGTTCATGGTCGTCCAGGCGGCGCTGGCGACGCTGCTGGCGAAGCTCAGCGGCTCGACGGACATCCCGATCGGCATGCCCATCGCCGGCCGCACCGACAGCGCGGTGGAGGAACTCGTCGGGTTCTTCGTCAACACGCTGGTGCTGCGCACCGACGTGTCCGGCGACCCGACGTTCGCCGAGCTGACCGAGCGCGTACGGGAAGCGGACCTGGCCGCGTACGCGCACCAGGACGTGCCCTTCGAACGGCTCGTGGACGTGCTGAGCCCCACCCGGTCCATGGCCCGCCACCCGCTGTTCCAGACCGCGCTGGCCTTCGAGACCGACCATCGGGGCGCGCACGACGTGATCGGTCGCCTCCCCGGCCTCGGCGTGACCCCGGCCGCGGTGGACACCGGCGCCGCCAAGTTCGACCTCGCGTTCTCCTTCACCGAGCGGCACACCGACGCCGGGGCCCCCGCCGGACTCACCGGCCACCTCGAATACAGCACCGACCTCTACGACGAGGACACCGCCGTCACCCTGGGCGACCGGCTCGTCAGGCTGCTGTCCGCCGTCGTCGCCGACCCCCGGCAGCCCCTCGGCGCACTGGAGATCCTGGACGCCGCCGAACGCCGGAACGTCCTCACCGACTGGAACGACACCGCCCGCGACCTGCCGCGGCTCACCCTCGGCGCGCTCGTCGAGACCCAGGCGGCCCGCACCCCCGACGCCCCCGCGGTGATCGCCGGGGAGACGGTCCTGTCCTACGCGGACCTCAACACGCAGGCCAACCGGCTGGCCCGGCTGCTCATCGGGCACGGCGTCGGCCCGGAGACGACCGTCGCCCTCGCCCTGCCGCGCTCCGCCGACCTCGTCGTCTCGCTCCTCGCGGTAGCCAAGGCGGGCGGCGCGTACCTGCCGGTCGACCCCGGCTACCCGGACGACCGCATCGCCTACATGCTCGACGACGCCCGCCCCGTACTCCTCATCAGCACCACGGAGACCGCCGCACGGCTCCCCGCCACCGCCACCCCCCGGCTGCACCTCGACGAGGCCGCCGCCATCCGGGCCCTGGACGGCGTGGACGGCCGCGCCGACGGCGACGTGCACGACGGCGAGCGCACCACACCCCTGACGGCCAGTCACCCCGCCTACGTCATCTACACCTCCGGCTCCACGGGCCGCCCCAAGGGCGTCGTCGTCACCCATGCCGGACTCACGAGCCTCGGCGCGACCCAGGTGGAACGGCTCGCCATCGACGCCGACAGCCGCGTCCTGCAACTGTCGTCACCGAGCTTCGACGCCGCCGTCATGGAACTGCTCATGGCCTTCCCGGCCGGAGCCGCGCTCGTCGTACCGCCCGCCGGCCCCCTCGCCGGCGAGGAACTGGCCGACATCCTGGCCGACCGGCGGATCACCCACGCGCTGATCCCGCCGACCGTCCTCGGCAGCGTGCCCGAACGCGAACTGCCGCACTTCCGCACCCTCGTCGTCGGCGCCGAGGCGTGCCCGGCGGAGCTCGTCGCCCGCTGGTCGCCCGGCCGCAGGATGGTCAACGCCTACGGCCCGACCGAGGCGACCGTCGCCGCCACCATCAGCGCCCCCGTCACCGGCCCCGCCCTGCCGCCCATCGGCGGCCCCGTCGACAACACCCGGGTGTACGTGCTCGACGCCGGGCTGCGGCCCGTCGCGCCCGGCGTCGCGGGCGAGCTGTACATCGCGGGCGGCGGCCTCGCCCGCGGCTACCTCGGCCGCCCCGGACTGACCGCGGAGCGGTTCGTCGCCGACCCGTACGGACCGGCCGGCGCCCGCATGTACCGCACCGGCGACCTCGCCCGATGGCGCGAGGGCGGCGTACTCGACTACGCCGGCCGCGCCGACGACCAGGTCAAGGTCCGCGGCTTCCGCATCGAACTCGGCGAGGTCGAAGCGGCCCTGTCGGCGCACGCCCGCGTGAACCGCGCCACCGTCCTGGTCCGCGAGGACCGGCCGGGGGAGAAGCGGCTCGTGGCCTACCTCGTACCCGACGGAGCCGAGGCCCCCACCACCGGTGAGCTGCGGGAATTCCTGTCCGCCACGCTGCCCGACTACATGGTGCCCGCCGCCTTCGTGACCCTCGACGCCCTGCCGCTCACCCCCAACGGCAAGCTCGACCGCAAGGCCCTCCCCGAACCCGAATACCGCGCCGAACTCACCGGCCGCGCCCCGCGCACGCCGCGCGAGGAGCTGCTGTGCGGGCTGTTCGCCGAGGTCCTGGGAATCGGGCGGGTCGGCGTCGACGACAGTTTCTTCGAGCTGGGCGGCGACAGCATCATGTCCATCCAGCTGGTCAGCCGGGCCCGCCGGGCCGGGCTGGAGCTGTCGGCGCGCGACGTCTTCGACCACAAGACGGTCGCGGGCCTCGCCGGAGCCGTCGCGGCCGCCCGCGGCGCGGTCGCCGAAGCGCCGGGCGCCGGAGTCGGCCCCGTACCGCTGACGCCGGTCATGCACTGGCTCGCCGAACGCGGCGGACCCCTCGACCGGTTCAACCAGTCCACGGTCCTCCAGGCCCCGGCCGGGATGGCCCGGCGCGACCTGGTGACCGCCGTGCAGACCGTGCTCGACCACCACGACGCGCTGCGCCTGAGGGTCGCCGCCGGGCCCGCCGCGGCCGACTGGACGGCGGAGGTCGCCGCGCCCGGCTCCGTACGGGCCGAGGAGTGCGTGCTCCGCGTCGACCAGCACGGGCTGGACGACGCGGCCCGCGCCGCCCAGTACGCGGCCGAGGCCGAGGCGGCGCGCGACCGGCTGTCCCCCGCCGACGGCGCGATGCTGCGGGTGGTGTGGTTCGACCGGGGCCCGGACGAGCCGGGACGACTGCTGGTGATGGTGCATCACTTCGCGGTGGACGGCGTGTCCTGGCGGGTGCTGGTGCCCGCCCTCGCCGACGCCTGGCGGGATGCCGCCGCGGGCCGCGACGCCCGGCCCGAGCCGGTGGCGACGTCCTTCCGCGGCTGGGTCCGACGACTGGCCGAAGAGTCCGAAAAGCCGTCCAGAACAGTCGAGTTGGAGCTGTGGCGACGGACGCTCGGGGCCCCCGACCCCGTGATCGGCGCCGGGCCGCTCGACTCGGAGCTGGACACGTACGGCTCGGCGGGAACGGTGACGCTGCGGCTGCCCGCCGACGTCACGGACGCGCTGCTGACCACCGTGCCGAGCACCTTCCGGGCCGGCGTCAACGACGTCCTGCTGTCCGCGTTCGCGCTCGCCGTCGCCGACTGGCGCGGCGACGACGGCTCCCCGGACGTCCTGGTGGACCTCGAAGGCCACGGCCGCGAGGAGGACGCCGTCGGCGGCGTCGACGTATCCGCCACCGTGGGGTGGTTCACGAGCGTGTACCCCGTGCGGTTGGATGTGTCGGGGCTGGACCGCGCACAGGCGTGGGCCGCCGGACCGGCCGCGGGCGCGCTGCTCAAGCGCGTCAAGGAAGGACTGCGGACCGTCCCGGACAACGGCATCGGCTACGGCCTGCTGCGCTACCTCAACCCGGACACCGCCGCCGCACTGGCGGGCCTCGGCGCGCCCCAGCTCGGCTTCAACTACCTCGGCCGGTTCGCCACGGCCGCGGCTACAGCCAAGGCCACCGCCGCAGACGCCGACGACCGGCCCGCCGACTGGGCCCTCACCCCGGAAGCCGACGGCAACGCCCCGGGCACCGACGACAAGATGCCGCTCCCGCACGTCCTGGGCCTCAACGCCCTCACCGAGGACGGCGCGCGCGGCCCGGAGCTGGTCGCGTCCTGGACCTTCGCCGAGCGACTGCTGGACGAGAAGCGCGTACGGGAACTGGCCGAGGGCTGGTTCCGGGCGCTGACTGCGCTGGCCGAACACGCCGAACACCCCGACGCGGGCGGGCTCACCCCCTCCGACGTGGGCCTCGGCTCGATCACGCAGCACGAGATCGATGAATTCGAAGACGACCTGGTAGCCGAGTGGGAGATCTGAACGTGAGCCGACAGTCGCGGGTAATCGAGGACATTCTGCCGCTGTCCCCGTTGCAGGAAGGGCTGCTCTTCCACAGCGTGTACGACGAGGCGGCACCGGACGTGTACACCGTCCAGCTCGTCTTCCAGCTGGACGGCGAGCTGGACCACGAGGCGATGCGGGCCGCCGGCGGCGCGCTCCTCCAGCGCCACTCCAACCTCCGGGTCGCCTTCCGGCAGCGCAAGACCGGCGAATGGGCCCAGCTCGTCGCCCGCACCGTCCCGCTGCCCTGGGAGGACGCCGACCTCAGCGCCATCGCCGACGAGGCGGAGCGCACGGCCGAGGCCGACCGGCTCGTCGCCGCCGACCGCGCCCGGCGCTTCGACGTGAGCCGCCCGCCGCTCGTACGGTTCCTGCTGGTCAAGCTCGCCGAACGGCAGCACCGGCTGGTGCTCTCCATGCACCACACCCTGCTCGACGGCTGGTCCCTGCCCGTCCTGCTCCGCGAGTTCTACGCCCTCTACATCAGCCGCGGCGACACCGGCGGCCTCCCCGAGGCGCGGCCCTACCGGCACTACCTCGACTGGCTGGCCAAGCAGGACCGGCCCGCCGCGGAACGGGCCTGGCAGGAATCGCTGGCAGGGCTGACCGAACCGACCCGCATCGCCCCCATGGACGCGGGCCGGACGCCGACCGCGCCGCGCCGGTACGAATTCGGGCTCACCCAGGAGGCGACGACCGCCCTCACCGAACGGGCCCGCGCCCACGGCCTGACCCTGAACACCGTGGTCCAGGGCGCCTGGGCGCTCGTACTCGGCCGCCTCACCGGCAGCGAGGACGCCGTGTTCGGCGTCACCGTCTCCGGCCGCCCGGCGGACCTCCCGGGCGTCGAGGACATGGTGGGCCTCTTCATCAACACCCTCCCGCTCCGTGCCCGGCTGCGCCCCGCCGAACCCCTCGCGCGGTACCTCGCGCGCGTCCAGGAAGAGCAGTCCCGGCTGCTGGACCACCAGCACCTCGGGCTCGCCGACATCCAGCGGCAGGCCGGCATCGGCGAACTCTTCGACACCTCCCTGGTCTTCGAGAACTTCCCGCTCGACCAGGCCCGCGAGCAGACCGGCGCGGCCCCCGGCGAACTCCGGGTCTCCGCCGCCGAGAGCACCTCCGCCAACCACTACACGCTCAGCCTCGTGGCCATGCCCCACTCCAGCCTGGGCTTCCGCTTCTTCTACCAGCCCGACCTGCTCACCGAGGCCGACGTCGCGACCATCGGCGACCGCCTGCTCCAAGTCCTCGACGCCTTCACCGCCGACCCGGACCTGCCGGTCGGCCGGACGGGCGTCCTGCGCGCGGACGAGTGCCGCCAACTGCTGGAGGGCTGGAACGACACCGCCCGCGACGTCCCCGACGCGACGCTCCCCGAACTCTTCGAGGCCCAGGCCGCCCGCACCCCCGACGCCCCGGCGCTCGTCTCCGGGGCCGAGTCCCTGACCTACGCGGAGCTCAACGGCCGGGCGAACCGGCTGGCGCGGGCACTGGCAGCGCGCGGGGTGGGTCCGGAGCGGTTCGTGGCGATCGTGCTGCCGCGGTCGGCGGAGAACGTGGTGGCGATGCTGGCGGTGCTCAAGGCGGGCGGCGCGTACGTGCCGGTCGACCCCGAGTACCCGGACGAGCGCATCGCCCACACGCTCGCCGACTCCCGGCCGGTCCTCACCCTGACCGAGGAGGAGATCGACACCCTCACCCGCGCCGGGGACTCGGACGACAACTTGGGACACACCCCCGCGCAGTCCCACGCCGCGTACATGATCTACACCTCGGGTTCGACGGGTGTGCCGAAGGGCGTGGTGGTCGAGCACCGTTCGCTGGGTGCGTATCTGGTGCGGGCGCGTGAGGTGTATGCGGATGCGGTGGCGGGTGTGTCGTTGGTGCATTCGCCGTTGGCGTTCGACTTGACGGTGACCGCGTTGTACACGCCGTTGGTCAGTGGCGGGTGTGTGCGGCTGGCGGAGCTGGATGAGAGCGCTGCTGCCGGTCCGCGTCCGACTTTCATGAAGGGGACGCCGAGCCATCTGTCGGTTCTGGAGGCGTTGCCGGAGGGGGTGTCGCCGTCGGGGACGCTGATTCTTGGTGGTGAGGCGCTGGTCGGTGAGGTGCTGGAGGGGTGGCGGGCGTCGCATCCGGATGTGACGGTCTTCAATGCGTACGGTCCGACCGAGGCGACGGTGAACTGCCTGGAGTTCCGGCTGGCGCCGGGGGAGCCGACGCCGGCGGGGCCGGTGCCGATCGGCCGCCCGTTCGCCAACACGCGGGCGTATGTGCTGGATGCGTCGTTGCAGCCGGTGCCGGTGGGTGTGCCGGGTGAGTTGTACGTAGCCGGTGTGGTGTTGGCGCGTGGGTATCACGGGCGGGCGGGGTTGACGGCGGAGCGGTTCGTGGCCGATCCGTTCGGCGGGTCCGGTGGGCGGATGTATCGCACGGGTGATGTGGTGCGGCGGCGCGCCGATGGTGACATCGAGTACGTGGGGCGCGCGGACGATCAGGTGAAGCTGCGCGGGTTCCGTATCGAACTCGGTGAGATCGAGGCCGCATTGGCGGGTCATCTGTCGCTGTCGCGGGCGGCGGTGGTGGTGCGGGAGGACGAGCCGGGCGACAAACGCCTCGCCGCCTACGTCGTGCCCACTGGATCGACCGACGCCGCGCCGAGCCCCGCCGCGCTCCACGCGCACCTGGCCGCGTCGCTCCCCGACTACATGGTGCCGTCCGCGTTCACCGTCCTTGAAGCACTCCCGCTGACGCCGAACGGGAAACTCGACCGCAAGGCCCTGCCCGCCCCCGACTACGGCACGCAGACGCTCGCCTCGGCCCCGGCCGCGCGCGGGCCGCGCTCGCCGCGCGAAGAGATCCTGTGCGGGCTGTTCGCGGAGATCCTGGGCGTGGCGCGGGTCGCCATCGATGAGGACTTCTTCGAGCTGGGCGGGCATTCGCTGCTCGCCATCCGGCTTGTCAGCAGGGCGCGTTCGACGCTCGGCGTGGAGATGGCGATCCGTCAGCTCTTCGAGACGCCGACCGTCGCCACTCTCTCCGAAGCCCTCGGCGCGGCGGCGACCGGCAGCACACGGGCCGCCGTCGTCCCGATGGAGCGCCCCGACCGGCTGCCCCTCTCCTTCGCGCAGCAGCGGCTGCTGTTCCTCAGTAAACTCGAAGGCCCCAGCGCGACCTACAACCTCCCCGCCGCCCTGCGGCTGACCGGCGACCTGGACCCGCAGGCGCTGCGGGCCGCACTGCGCGACGTCGTCGCGCGCCACGAGAGCCTGCGTACCCTCTTCCCCGAGGACACCGACGGCGGACACCAACTCATCCTGGACCCCGGCGCGGAAGCCGCCCGCCCGACGTTCGAGATCGAGTCCGTCGGCGAGGGCGAACTCCAAGAACGACTCGACGCCGCAGCCCGCCACAGCTTCGACCTCTCCACCGAAATACCCATCCGCGCCTGGCTGTTCGAGGTCGGCCCGCAGGACCACGCGCTGCTCCTCCTCGTGCACCACATCGCCGGCGACGGCTGGTCGATGCCGCTGCTCGTACGCGACCTCGCCGGCGCCTACGACGCGCGCCGCACCGGCCGCTCCCCGCGCTGGTCGCCGCTGCCGGTGCAGTACGCCGACTACGCCCTGTGGCAGCGCGAACTGCTCGGTGGCGAGGACGACGCCGACAGCGCCATATCGCGGCAGCTCGCGCACTGGCGGGACGCGCTCGCCGGCCTGCCGGAGGAGCTGGAGCTGCCGACGGACCGGCCGCGCCCGGCGAAGGCCACCTACCGCGGCGACGAAGTGCCACTGGAGATCTCCGCGGAACTCCACGGGCGGCTCGCCGCCCTCGCGCGCGCCAACCAGGCGAGCGTGTTCATGGTCGTACAGGCCGCACTCGCGACCCTGCTGTCGAAGCTCGGCGCGGGCGACGACATCCCGATCGGCACGCCCATCGCGGGCCGCACGGACGACGCGCTGGAGGACCTGGTCGGGTTCTTCGTCAACACCCTCGTCCTGCGCACCGACGTCTCCGGCAACCCCGCCTTCCGCGATCTGATCGGCCGGGTGCGGGAGGAGGACCTCGCGGCCTACGCGCACCAGGACGTGCCCTTCGAGCGGCTGGTCGAGGGTCTCAACCCGGCCCGCTCGCTCTCGCGCCACCCCCTCTTCCAGACGCTGCTGGCCTTCAACAACAACGACCAGCACGCCTCGGCCGACGCGGCGGACCGGCTGCCGGGCCTGGCCGTCGAGGGCCGCCGGGTGAGCACCGGGGTCGCCAAGTTCGACCTCGCGTTCAACCTCGCGGAGCAGCTCGACGCCGACGGCGCGCCCGCCGGCCTGGACGGCGTCATCGAGTACAGCGCCGACCTCTTCGACCGGGCGACGGCCGCGGGGATCGCGGAGCGCTTCGTACGCGTACTGGAGGCGGTCGCCGCCGCGCCCGAGACCCCGCTCGCACGGCTCGACGCCCTCGCCGACGACGAGCGGCAGCGGGTGCTGGTGGAGTGGAACGACACGGCCCGCGAGGCGCCTGACGCGACGGTCACCGAGCTTTTCGAGGCCCAGGCAGCGCGTACACCCGACGCCACGGCGTTGGTGTTCGAGGGCGCGGAGCTGTCGTACGCGGAGCTGAACGCCCGCGCCAACCGGTTCGCCCGGCACCTGGCCGACCGTGGCGCGGGCCCCGAGCGGTTCGTGGCCGTGGTGCTGCCGCGCTCCGTGGACCTGGTGGTGTCGCTGCTCGCGGTGCTCAAGACGGGCGCCGCGTACGTACCGGTGGACCCGGAGTTCCCGCAGGACCGCGTCGCGTACATGCTCCAGGACGCGCGACCGGTCCTCACCCTGACCGAGGACGAGCTGCGGACGCTCTTCCTCGACGGCTACTCCGCCGCGAACCTCGACGTGACCGTGCTGCCCTCGCAGGCGGCGTACGCCATCTACACCTCGGGTTCGACGGGCCGCCCGAAGGGCGTGGTGGTGCCGGGTTCGGCGCTCGTCAACTTCCTCACCTCGATGCAGACGAGGTTCCAACTCGGCTCTTATGACCGGATGTTGGCGGTCACGACGGTCGGCTTCGACATCGCGGGCCTGGAGCTGTACCTGCCGCTGCTCAATGGTGCGGGTCTGGTCCTCGCCTCCCGCGACACCGTCAAGGACCTGCCGGGCCTCGCCGCGCTCGTACAGCGCTCCGGGGCCACGGCGATGCAGGCGACCCCGAGCCTGTGGCACGCCCTGGTCGAGTCCGGCGTCGAGCTGTCGGGCGTACGGGTGCTGGTCGGTGGTGAGGCGCTGCCGGGTGATCTGGCGGGCGCGCTCGCGCGTGCCGGGCGGTCGGTGACCAACCTCTACGGCCCGACGGAGACCACGATCTGGTCGACGGCGGCGGAGGTCGAGACTTCCGGAGCGGTGACGATCGGGCGGCCGATCGCCAATACGCGGGTGTACGTGCTGGACGCGGGGTTGCGTCCGGTCGCGCCGGGTGTGGCGGGTGAGCTGTACATCGCGGGTGACGGGCTGGCGCGCGGGTATCACCGTCGCCCGGACCTGTCGGCGGAGCGGTTCGTGGCCGACCCGTACGGCCCGGCCGGGACCCGTATGTACCGCACGGGCGACCTGGTGCGGTGGTCTGCGAACGGGGAGCTGGAGTACATCGGCCGCACGGACTTCCAGGTAAAGGTCCGCGGCTTCCGCATCGAACTCGGCGAGATCGAGGCGGCGCTCGCCGCGCACCCCTCGGTGGCGCGCGGCACGGTGGTGGTCCGCGAGGACCTTCCCGGCGACAAGCGGCTCGTCGCGTACATCGTCCCGGCCGAGGGCGCGGCCCCCGAGGCGGGCGCGCTGCGCAAGCACATCGGAGCGTCGCTGCCCGACTACATGGTGCCGTCGGCGTTCGTGACGCTGGAGGCGATGCCGCTCACGCCCAACGGGAAGCTGGACCGGGACGCTCTGCCCGCCCCCGAGTACGGCATCGAGAGCGCCGGGCGCGCGCCGCGCACGCCGCAGGAGGAGATCCTCGCGGGCCTGTTCGCCGAGGTGCTCGGCGTCCAGCCGTCCTCCATTGACGAGGACTTCTTCAAGCGCGGCGGCCACTCGCTCGCCGCCATGCGGCTCGTCGGCCGCATCCGCTCCACCTTCGGCGTCGAACTGGCCATCAGCCGGCTCTTCGAGACCCCGACCATCGCGGGCCTCGCCGACGTGCTGCGGGGCGCGGACGGCGCCCGCACCGCCCTCGCCGCGCGGGAGCGCCCCGAGCGGATACCGCTGTCCTTCGCACAGCAACGACTGTGGTTCCTCAACCAGTTCGAGGGCCCCAGCTCCACGTACAACGTCCCCGCGGCCCTCCGCCTCACCGGTTCCCTCGACCGCGATGCCCTGCGCTCCTCGCTCGCCGACGTCGTGGCGCGGCACGAGAGCCTGCGCACGGTCTTCGCCGAGGACTCCCACGGCGGCCACCAGGTCATCCTGGACGCCGAGGACCCCGCCATACGGACCGACATCGCGTTCGCCGAGGTCGCCACGGAGGACGAGCTCGATCGCCGGATCGACGAGGCGGGCCGCTACAGCTTCGACATCGCCGCCGAAATCCCGCTGCGCGCCTGGCTGTTCGGCACCGGCCCCGACGAGTACGTACTGCTGCTCCTCATGCACCACAGCGCGGGCGACGGCGGCTGGTCCATGCCGCTGCTCGTCCGCGACCTCACTGTCGCCTACGCCGCGCGCTCCCAGAACCGGGCTCCGGAGTGGGCGCCGCTGCCGGTGCAGTACGCGGACTACACGCTGTGGCAGCGCGAGGAGCTGGGCTCCGAGAGCGACCCGGAGAGCGTGCTCTCCCAGCAGCTCGCCTACTGGCAGGACACCCTCGCCGACCTCCCGCAGGAGCTGAGGCTCCCCACCGACCGGCCCCGCCCGGCCGAGGGCTCGCACCGGGGCGGCATCGTCCGCTTCGACCTGCCGGCGGGTCTGCACCAGCGCCTGGAGGCGCTGGCCCAGGAGAACCACGCCAGCCTCTTCATGGTGGTGCAGGCCGCCCTCGCGGCGCTGCTGGCGAAGCTGAGCGGATCGGACGACATCCCCCTGGGCACGCCCATCGCGGGCCGCACGGACGACGCGCTGGAGGACCTCGTCGGGAACTTCGTCAACACCTTGGTTCTGCGCACCGATGTGTCCGGCGACCCGACGTTCGCCGAGCTGGTGGGCCGGGTGCGGCAGACGGACCTGGCGGCGTACGCGCACCAGGACGTGCCCTTCGAGCGCCTGGTCGAGGTCCTCAACCCGGCCCGCTCCATCACCCGGCACCCCCTCTTCCAGACCCTGATCACCTGGCACAACGCCGGGCACCAGGCCGTGCAGTCCACCACCCAGCTGCCGGACCTGGCCGTGGACGGGCACTCGGTACGCACCGGAGTGGTCCGCTTCGACCTGCGCTTCGCCCTCGCCGACCTGCGCGGCGACGAGGGCGCGGCGGCCGGGATCAGGGGCGAGGTGGAGTACAGCGCCGACCTGTTCGACCAGCGGACCGCCCAGGCCCTCGCCAACCGGTTCGTGCGCGTACTGGAGGCGGTGGCCGCCGCCCCCGACGGCCGGGTCGGCCGGATCGACGTGCTGGACGACGCCGATCGCCGGCGGGAGCTGGTGGAGTGGAACGACACGGCCCGCGACGTGCCCGACGCGCTGCTGCCCGACCTCTTCGAGGCGCAGGCCGCGAGCACGCCGGACGCGTCGGCGGTGAACGAAGGTCATGTCGCTTACACCTACGCCGAGTTGGACGAACGGGCGAACCGCTTGGCGCGCATGCTCGTGGACCGCGGGGTGGGTCCGGAGCGGTTCGTGGCGATCGTGCTGCCGCGGTCGGCGGAGAACGTGGTGGCGATGCTGGCGGTGCTCAAGGCGGGCGGCGCGTACGTGCCGGTCGACCCCGAGTACCCGGACGAGCGCATCGCGTTCACGCTGACCGACGCGGCCCCGGCGCTGGTGCTCACGAACGGCGCACTCGCCGCCCGGCTGCCCGACGCCTGCGCCGCCGAAAAGCTGCTGCTGGACGCTCCCGAAACCGTGGAGGCGCTGGCCTCCGGGCCGACCGACGTGGAACGGCTCGCCCCGCTGTCGGTGCGCCACGCCGCGTACATGATCTACACCTCGGGTTCGACGGGTGTGCCGAAGGGCGTGGTGGTCGAGCACCGTTCGCTGGGTGCGTATCTGGTGCGGGCGCGTGAGGCGTATGCGGATGCGGTGGCGGGTGTGTCGTTGGTGCATTCGCCGCTGGCGTTCGACCTGACGGTGACCGCGTTGTACACGCCGTTGGTCAGTGGCGGGTGTGTGCGGCTGGCGGAGCTGGATGAGGAGGCGGCCGAGGGTCCGCGTCCGACCTTCATGAAGGGGACGCCGAGCCATCTGTCGGTTCTGGAGGCGTTGCCGGAGGAGGTGTCGCCGTCGGGGACGCTGATTCTCGGTGGTGAGGCGCTGGTCGGTGAGGTGCTGGAGGGGTGGCGGGCCGCGCATCCGGATGTGACGGTCTTCAATGCGTACGGTCCGACCGAGGCGACCGTGAACTGCTTGGAGTACCGGATCGCGCCGGGTGAGCCGACGCCGACGGGCCCGGTGCCGATCGGCCGCCCGTTCACCAACTCCCGTGCGTACGTACTGGATGCGTCGTTGCAGCCGGTGCCGGTGGGTGTGCCGGGTGAGTTGTACGTAGCCGGTGTGGTCCTGGCGCGTGGGTATCACGGGCGGGCGGGGTTGACGGCGGAGCGGTTTGTCGCGGATCCGTTCGGTGGGTCCGGTGGGCGGATGTATCGCACGGGTGATGTGGTGCGGCGGCGCGCCGATGGTGACATCGAGTACGTCGGACGCGCGGACGATCAGGTGAAGCTGCGCGGCTTCCGTATCGAACTCGGCGAGATCGAGGCCGCGTTGGCGGGTCACTCGGCGCTGGCGCGCGCTGCCGTGGTCGTGCGGGAGGACGAGCCGGGGGACAAGCGACTCGCCGCCTACGTCGTACCCGACCCTTCGGCGACGACCGCTCCGGGCGCCGCGGAACTCCACGCCTACCTGTCGGAAGCGCTCCCCGACTACATGGTGCCGTCCGCGTTCATGACGCTGGAGGCACTGCCGCTGACGAGGAACGGCAAGCTGGACCGCAAGGCTCTGCCCGCTCCCGACTACGGCACTCAGGCACTGTTCGCCTCCGCTCCCGCCGCGCGCGGGCCGCGCTCGCCACAGGAGGAGATCCTGTGCGGGTTGTTCGCGGAGATCCTGGGCGTGGCGCGGGTCGGCATCGATGAGGACTTCTTCGAGCTGGGCGGGCATTCGCTGCTCGCCATCCGGCTTGTCAGCAGGGCGCGTTCGACGCTCGGCGTTGAAATGGCGATCCGTCAGCTCTTCGAGACGCCGACCGTCGCCACTCTCTCCGAAGCCCTCGGCGCGGCGGCGACCGGCAGCACACGGGCCGCCGTCGTCCCGACGGAGCGCCCCGACCGGCTGCCCCTCTCCTTCGCACAGCAGCGGCTGTGGTTCCTCCACCAGATGGAGGGCCCGAGCGCGACCTACAACATGCCCACCGCGCTGCGCCTCAAGGGCTCGCTGAACCAGCGGGCCCTGGCTTCCGCCCTCGCCGACGTCGTGGCGCGGCACGAGAGCCTGCGCACCGTCTTCGCCGAGGACGCCGAAGGCAGCTACCAGGTGATCCTCGCCCCCGACGAGGCGCGCCCCGCGATGGAGGTCGTACGGGCCGCAAGCGCTGACGTGCGGCAGCGCGTCGCCGAGGCGGCACGCCGGCCGTTCGACCTCGCGGCCGAGATCCCGCTGCGCACCTGGCTGTTCGAGGTGGGCCCTGAAGAGCACGTCCTGCTGTTCCTGGTGCACCACATCGTCACGGACGGCTGGTCGGACCTCGTGCTCGCCCGCGATGTGGCGCGCGCCTACGCGGCGCGGTGCGCGGGCGCGCTCCCGCAGTGGGAGCCGCTGCCCGTGCAGTACGCCGACTACGCCCTGTGGCAGCGTGAACTGCTGGGCAGCGAGGACGACGCCGACAGCGCCATATCTCGCCAACTCGCCTACTGGAAGGGAGTGTTGGCGGACCTTCCGGAGGAGCTGGAACTGCCTCGCGACCGGCCCCGCCCGGCGGCGGCGACCTACCGCGGTGAAACCGTGACCTTCGGTCTCGGCGCCGAGCTGCATGCCGGGCTGGCGAAACTGGCGCGGGAGAGCCGGGCCAGCCTGTTCATGGTGGTCCAGGCCGCCGTCTCCACCCTCCTGTCGAAACTCGGCGCGGGCGAGGACATCCCGATCGGCACACCCATTGCCGGCCGTACGGACGACGCGCTCGACGAGCTGGTCGGGTTCTTCGTCAACACGCTGGTCCTGCGCACCGATGTCTCCGGCGACCCGACGTTCGCCGAACTCGTCGAGCGCGTACGGGAGACGGACCTGGCGGCGTACGCGCACCAGGACGTGCCCTTCGAGCGGCTGGTCGAGGTGCTGAACCCGGCCCGCTCGATGTCCCGCCACCCGCTGTTCCAGACGATGCTGATGTGGAACAACAACGAGTCCGGCGGCTCGGCCGGCCGCGAGGCCGTGGGGCTGCCGGGCGTCGAGGCCACGGGCGAGCAGGTGAGCATGGAGTTCGCCAAGTTCGACCTGGCCTTCAACCTCGCCGAGCGGCACGACTCGGCGGGCGCCCCGGAGGGCATGGACGGGGTCATCGAGTACAGCGCAGACCTCTTCGACCGGACGACGGTGGAGGGGTTCGCGCGGCGGCTCGTACGCCTGCTGGAAGCGGCCGCCGAGACGCCCGAGGCTCCCGTCAGCACCATCGACGTGCTGGACGCCGCCGAGCGGCGGCGGGTGCTGGTGGAGTGGAACGACACCGTGCGTGAGGTCCCCGCGGGGAGGACGGTCGCGGAGCTGTTCGAGGCTCAGGCGGCGCGTACCCCGGACGCGACGGCGCTGGTCTTCGAGGGCGCTGAGTTGTCGTACGCGGAGTTGAACGCGCGTGCCAACCGTCTGGCGCGGTATCTGGTGGAGCGGGGTGCGGGTCCGGAGCGGTTCGTGGCGGTGGTGCTGCCGCGTTCGGTGGAGCTGGTGGTGTCGCTGCTGGCGGTGCTGAAGTCGGGCGCGGCGTACGTGCCGGTGGACCCGGAGTTTCCGCAGGATCGTATCGATTACGTTCTGGAGGACGCTCGGCCGGTCCTGACGCTGACCGAGGCGGAACTGTCGGGCCTCGACCTCGGCGGGTACGCGGACACGGCCCCCGAGATCGCCGCGCGGCCTTCGCAGGCGGCGTACGCGATCTACACCTCGGGTTCGACGGGCCGCCCGAAGGGTGTGGTGGTGCCGGGTTCGGCGCTGGTCAACTTCCTGTCCTCGATGCAGGAGCGCTTCGAACTCTCCTCGCACGACCGGCTGTTGGCGGTCACGACCGTCGGCTTCGACATCGCGGGCCTGGAGCTGTACCTGCCGCTGCTCAGTGGCGCCGGTCTGGTCCTGGCCTCCCGCGACACGGTCAAGGACCCGGCCGCGCTGGCCGCCCTCGTCAAGCAGTCCGGCGCCACGGCCGTCCAGGCCACCCCGAGCCTGTGGCACGCCCTGCTCGAAGCCGGGGCGGCCCTCTCCGGCGTACGGGTGCTGGTCGGTGGTGAGGCGTTGCCGGGTGATCTGGCGGGCGCGCTGACCCGCGCGGCCCGGTCGGTGACGAACCTCTACGGTCCGACGGAGACGACGATCTGGTCGACGGCGTCGGACGTGGTCGGTTCCGGGCCGGCGACGCAGGTATCGATCGGTCGGCCGATCGCGAATACGAGCGTGTACGTGCTGGACGCAGGGTTGCGTCCGGTCGCGCCGGGGGTGGCGGGTGAGCTGTACATCGCGGGTGACGGGCTGGCGCGCGGGTATCACCGTCGCCCGGATCTGTCGGCGGAGCGCTTCGTGGCCGACCCGTACGGCCCGGCCGGGACTCGTATGTACCGCACGGGCGACCTGGTGCGGTGGAACTCCCAGGGACAACTGGAGTACATCGGCCGCACGGACTTCCAGGTCAAGGTCCGCGGCTTCCGCATCGAGCTCGGCGAGATCGAAGCGGTCCTGACCGGCCATGACGACGTCTCGCGCGGCGCGGTCGTGGTGCGCGAGGACGCGCCCGGCGACAAGCGGCTCGTCGCGTACGTCGTTCCGGCCGAGGGCGCGGCCCCCGAGGCGGGCGCGTTGCGCAAGCACATCGGAGCGTCGCTGCCCGACTACATGGTGCCCGCGGCCGTCGTCACCCTCGACGCGCTCCCGCTCACCCCCAACGGGAAGCTGGACCGGAGCGCTCTGCCCGCCCCCGACTACGGGCCCGCGAGCGAGGGCCGGGCGCCCCGGACGCCGGAGGAGGAGACCCTCGTCGGCCTGTTCGCCGAGGTGCTCGGGGTGTCCGAGGTGACCATCGACGACAGCTTCTTCGACCTCGGCGGCCACTCGCTCCTCGCGACCCGCCTGGCCAGCCGGGTCCGGTCGGCCCTCGGCAAGGAGATGAGCATCCGCGGCTTCTTCGAGGCGCCCACGGTCGCCGGCCTCGCGAGCAGCCTGGCGGAGAAGAAGGCGGCCAAGGCCCGCCCGGCCCTCCGCCGCCAGCCCAAGAACAAGGAGAACTCGTGATTCCGCTGTCCTTCGCGCAGCGCCGGCTGTGGTTCCTCCACCAGCTGGAGGGCCCCAGCGCGATCTACAACATCCCCACCGCGCTGCGGCTGACCGGGGAGCTGGACCGGCAGGCGCTGCGCGCCGCCCTGGCCGATGTCGTGGAACGGCACGAGACGCTCCGCACCCTCTTCGCCGACGGACCCGAGGGCCCGCATCAGGTCATCCTCGACGCGGGGGACGCCCGGCCCGAGCTGACCGCCGTGCCCGTCGACGCGCAGGAGCTGAACCACGCGCTGGAGTCGGCGGCCCGTCACGCCTTCGACCCGCTCGCTGACATCCCGCTGAAGGCGACGCTCTTCGAGGCGGGCCCCGAGGACCACGTGCTGCTGATCCTCGTGCACCACATGGCAGGTGACGGCTGGTCGACTCCGGTGCTCGTACGCGACCTGCTCACCGCCTACACGGCCCGGCGTGAGGGCGGGGCGCCGGATTGGGATGAACTCCCGGTTCAGTACTCGGACTTCACCATCTGGCAGCAGGAAGTCCTGGGCTCCGAGGACGACCCGGAGAGCGTCATCTCGCAGCAACTCGCCTACTGGCAGGCCACGCTCGACGGCCTGCCGGAGGAACTGGAGCTGCCGACGGACCGGCCGCGCCCGGCCACCGCCTCCTACCGCGGCGACACCCTCCCCATCGAGGTGCCGTCCGCGGTGCACGCCGGGCTCGCGGGGCTGGCGCGGGAGAGCCGCGCGAGCGTGTTCATGGTGGTGCAGGCAGCCTTGGCGGCCCTGCTGTCGAAACTGGGCGCGGGGGACGACGTGCCGGTCGGCACGCCGATCGCGGGCCGCATGGACGACGCGCTGGAGGACCTGGTCGGGTTCTTCGTCAACACGCTCGTGCTGCGCGCCGACGTCTCAGGCAACCCCACCTTCCGTGATCTGGTCGGCCGGGTGCGGGAGGCCGACCTGGCCGCGTACGAGCACCAGGACGTGCCGTTCGAGCGGCTGGTCGAGGTCCTCAACCCGACCCGCTCGATGTCCCGTCACCCGCTCTTCCAGACCCTGCTGACCTGGAACAACAACGACGAGAGCCAGGCCCGCGCGGCGGCCGACCGCACGGCGGGCCTGACGGTCGCCGAGCATCCGACGGGCAGCGGCTTCGCCCGCTTCGACCTCTCCTTCACGCTGGGCGAGCAGCACGACCCCGGCGGGGAGCCGGCGGGGCTGATGGGCGCGCTGAACTACAGCACCGACCTGTTCGACCGCACGACGGCCGAGCAGATCGCGGACCGGTTCGTCCGGGTGCTCGCGGGCCTCGTCGCCGCGCCCGACGAGCCTGTCGCGCGGCTCGACGTGCTGGACGCCGCCGAGCGGCGGCGGGTGCTGGTGGAGTGGAACGACACCGTGCGTGAGGTCCCCGCCAGGACGGTCGCGGAGCTGTTCGAGGCTCAGGCGGCGCGTACCCCGGACGCGACGGCGCTGGTCTTCCGCGACGAGACCCTGACCTACGCGGAACTGAACGCGCGTGCCAACCGTCTCGCTCGGTATCTCGTGGAGCGGGGTGCGGGTCCGGAGCGGTTCGTGGCGGTGGTGCTGCCGCGTTCGGTGGAGCTGGTGGTGTCGTTGCTGGCGGTGCTGAAGTCGGGTGCGGCGTACGTTCCGGTGGACCCGGAGTTTCCGCAGGACCGTATCGACTACGTCCTGGAGGATGCCCGGCCGGTCCTGACGCTGACCGAGGCGGAACTGTCGGGCCTTGACCTCGGCGGATACGCGGACACGGCCCCCGAGATCGCCGCGCGGCCTTCGCAGGCCGCGTACGCGATCTACACCTCGGGTTCGACGGGCCGTCCGAAGGGTGTGGTGGTGCCTGGTTCGGCGCTGGTCAACTTCCTGTCCTCGATGCAGGAGCGCTTCGAACTCTCCTCGGAAGACCGGCTGTTGGCGGTCACTACCGTCGGCTTCGACATCGCGGGCCTGGAGCTGTACCTGCCGCTGCTCAACGGTGCGGGGCTGGTCCTCGCCTCCCGCGAGACCGCCAAGGACCCGGCGGCGCTGACCGACCTGATCAAGCTCTCCGGCGCCACGGCGATGCAGGCGACCCCCAGCCTGTGGCACGCCGTCGTGGAGACCGGCACGGATCTGTCGGGCGTGCGGGTGCTGGTCGGGGGCGAGGCGTTGCCGGGTGATCTGGCGGGCGCGCTGACGCACGCGGCCCAGTCGGTGACGAACCTCTACGGTCCGACGGAGACGACGATCTGGTCGACGGCGTCGGACGTGGACGATTCCGGGCCGGCGACGCAGGTATCGATCGGTCAGCCGATCGCGAACACCCAGGTGTACGTGCTGGACGCCGGGCTGCGTCCGGTCGCGCCGGGTGTGGCCGGTGAGCTGTACATCGCGGGTGACGGGCTGGCGCGCGGGTATCACCGTCGCCCGGACCTGTCGGCCGAGCGCTTCGTGGCCGACCCGTACGGCCCGGCAGGGACCCGTATGTACCGCACGGGCGACCTGGTGCGGTGGTCTGCGAACGGACAGCTGGAGTACATCGGCCGCACCGACTTCCAGGTCAAGGTACGCGGCTTCCGCATCGAACTCGGCGAGATCGAGGCCGTGTTGACCGCACACGACGACATCGCCCGCGCCGTCGTGATCGTGCGCGAGGACCAGCCGGGGGACAAGCGGATCGTCGCCTACCCGGTCCCGGCCGGCGGCGCGGCGCCCGACCCCGCCGCGCTGCGCAAGCACGTCGCCGCGTCGCTGCCCGACTACATGGTGCCCGCGGCCTTCCTGGCCCTCGACGCGCTGCCGCTGACGCCCAACGGGAAGCTGGACCGGAAGGCTCTGCCCGCCCCCGAGTACGGCGTCGACAAGGCCGGGCGTGCGCCGCGCACTCCGCAGGAGGAGATCCTGTGCGGGCTGTTCGCCGAGGTCCTGGGCGTATCGCGGGTCACCGTCGACGACAGCTTCTTCGACCTCGGCGGCCACTCCCTGGCCGCTATCCGCCTCGCCGGCCGCATCCGCTCCACCTTCGACGCGGAGATGAGCGTCCGCCGGCTCTTCGAGACGCCGACCGTCGCCGGGCTGGCCGAGGGGATCGGTACGGGCGGCGGCGCGCGCACCGCGCTGGTGGCCCGCCCCCGCCCGGACCGGGTGCCCGTCTCCTTCGCCCAGCGGCGGCTGTGGTTCCTCAACCAGTTGGAGGGCCCCAGCGCCACGTACAACATCCCCACCACGCTCCGGCTGTCCGGCGCCCTGGACGCCGACGCGCTGCGCGCCGCGCTCGGCGACGTCGTGGCGCGCCACGAGAGCCTGCGCACCGTCTTCGGCGAGGACGCAGACGGCCCGTACCAGCGGGTCCTGGACCCGTGGAGCGCGCGGCCCGAGCTGACGCCCGTACGCACCACTGAGGCGGGGCTGGAAGAGGAGCTGCGCCGCGCGGCGCGGCACGGCTTCGACCTCTCCTCCGAACTCCCGCTGCGGGCATGGCTCTTCGAGACCGGACCCGATGAGCACGTCCTGATGGTCCTCGTGCACCACATCGTGAGCGACGGCGGCTGGTCGACTCCGCTGTTGGTGCGCGACCTCACCACGGCCTACACCAGCCGCTCCATGGGGCAGGCCCCCGACTGGGCGCCGCTGCCGGTGCAGTACGCGGACTACACCCTGTGGCAGCGCGACATCCTCGGCTCCGAGAATGACCCGGACAGTCCGATCTCCCGTCAGCTCTCCTACTGGGAGCAGGCGTTGGCCGGGCTGCCGGAGGAGCTGGGGCTGCCGACCGACCGGCCCCGGCCGGCCGAGACCTCCTACCGCGGCGACAACGTGCCGATCGCCATACCGGCCGCTCTGCATGAGCGCCTGGAGGCGCTGGCCCAGGAGAACCGGGCCAGCCTGTTCATGGTGGTGCAGGCCGCGCTGGCGGCGCTGCTGACGAAGCTCACCGGCGGCACGGACATCCCCCTCGGCACGCCCATCGCGGGCCGTACGGACGACGCGCTGGAGGACCTGGTCGGGTTCTTCGTCAACACGCTCGTGCTGCGCACCGACACCTCCGGCAACCCGGCCTTCACCGAGCTGATCGCCCGCGCGCGGGAGGCGGACCTGGCGGCGTACGCGCACCAGGACGTGCCGTTCGAGCGGCTCGTCGAGGCGGTCAACCCGGCCCGGTCGATGGCCCGTCACCCGCTCTTCCAGACGATGCTGGCGTTCAACAACGTCGACCAGCGGGCGGCCCTGGGCGAGCGCGGCGGGCAGCTGCCGGGGCTCAGCGTCACCGGCCACCGCGTCGGCACCGGCATCGCCCAGTTCGACCTGCGCTTCGCCCTTGCCGACGGGCGGGCCGCCGACGGCGCGCCCGACGGGATCAACGGCATCATCGAGTACAGCACCGACCTGTTCGACCGCGAGTCGGTCGAGCGGATCGGCGAGCGGTTCGTGCGGCTGCTGGAGGCGGTGACGGCCGCTCCGGACCTGGCGGTCAGCCAGGTGGACGTGCTGAGCGCGGACGAGCGGCGGCGGGTGCTGGAGGAGTGGAACGACACGGCGGCCGAGGTGCCGCGGGCCACGCTGCCGGAGCTGTTCGAGCGTCAGACGGCCCGCACCCCGGACGCCACCGCCGTCATCTCCGGTGAAGCCGCCTTGACCTACGCCGAGTTGAACGAGCGGGCCAATCGGCTCGCGCATCAGCTGATCGCGCTGGGCGCGGGCCCCGAGGGCTTCGTGGGGATCTCCCTGCCGCGCTCGGAGCTGACCATCGTGTCCCTCCTGGCCGTGCTCAAGGCGGGGGCGGCGTACGTGCCGGTGGACCCGGGCTATCCGGCCGACCGCATCGCCCATCTGCTCACCGACGCCGCGCCCGCCTTGCTGATCACGGTCGGGAGCGTGCTGCCGCGGCTGCCGGAAGGCGGCCCCGAACGCCTGGTGCTCGACGACCCGCGGACCGTCGCCGCCGTCGCGGACCGTCCCGCCGCCGACCCGACGGACGCGGTTCGCTCCGGTGCGCTGTCCCCCCTCCACCCGGCGTACGCGATCTACACGTCGGGGTCCACGGGAGTGCCGAAGGGAGTGGTGGTGCCGCATGGGAATGTCGCGGATCTGGCGGCGTGGGCGGCGGCGGAGTTCGGGGCCGAGGAGCTGGCTCATGTGGTGGCGTCCACGTCCCTCAACTTCGACGTCTCCGTCTTCGAGATGTTCGGGCCGCTGCTCTCGGGCGGTTCGATCGAGGTCGTACGGGACCTGCTCGCACTCGCGGACGGCTCCCGGACGGCCGTGGCCGCCGGTCTGGTGAGCGGCGTGCCCTCGGCGATGTCCCAGATCGTCGGCGAGGGACGGCTCCCCGTCACCGCGCGCAGTGTGGTGCTGGCGGGCGAGGCGCTGTCCGCGCAGGCGGCGAACGACATCGTGCGGGCTCTGGGGGCCGAGCGGCTGGCGAACATCTACGGGCCGACCGAGGCCACGGTCTACGCGGCGGCGTGGTATTCCCGGACAGGCGCACAGGTGACGCCGCCGATCGGGCGGCCGATCCGCAACACCCGGCTGTACGTGCTGGACGCGGGGCTGCGTCCGGTCGCGCCGGGGATTTCCGGTGAGCTGTATATCGCGGGCGAGGGCCTGGCGCGCGGCTATCACGGGCGTCCGGGGCTGTCGGCGGAGCGGTTCGTCGCCGACCCGTACGGCCGGGCCGGGGCCCGTATGTACCGTACGGGCGACCTGGTGCGGTGGAGCCCCGATGGGGAGCTGGAGTACATCGGGCGCACCGACTTCCAGGTGAAGATCCGGGGCTTCCGCATCGAACTCGGCGAGATCGAGACGGTGTTGGGCCGTTCGCCCCTGGTCGCGCACAGCG
Organism: Streptomyces sp. NPDC050617; assembly: GCF_040654795.1. Classification (NCBI taxonomy): domain Bacteria; kingdom Bacillati; phylum Actinomycetota; class Actinomycetes; order Kitasatosporales; family Streptomycetaceae; genus Streptomyces; species Streptomyces sp. NPDC050617. The sequence continues at coordinate 219,042 of NZ_JBFAIS010000013.1, forward strand.
CCGTCGTGGTGCGCGAGGACCGGCCCGGCGACAAGCGCCTCGTGGCGTACGTCGTGCCCGCCGACGGGGCCGCAGCGGACGCGGGCGCGCTGCGCCGTCACGTGGGCGAGGCGCTGCCCGACTACATGGTGCCGTCCGCCGTCGTCGCCCTCGACGCCCTCCCGCTCACCCCCAACGGGAAGCTCGACCGCAACGCCCTGCCCGCCCCCGACTACACCACCGCCGAGAAAGCCGGCCGCGCGCCCCGCACCCCGCAGGAGGAGATCCTGTGCGGGATCTTCGCCGAGGTGCTCGGCGTGGACGGCGTCACCGTCGATGACGACTTCTTCGAGCTGGGCGGCCACTCGCTCCTCGCCACCCGGCTCGCCGCCCGTGCCCGTACGGCACTCGGCACCGAGTTGTCGGTCCGTCAGCTCTTCGAGCGGCCGACCGTCGCGGCTCTCGCCGCCGCCCTGTCCGGTTCCGCCGAGGGGAGGGCCCCGCTGACGTCCCGCGCCCGGCCCGACCGGATTCCCCTGTCGTACGCGCAGCAACGCCTGTGGTTCCTGCACCAGTTGGAGGGCCCCAGCCCGACGTACAACGTGCCGACCGGCATCCGGCTGTCCGGCGCGCTGGACACCGAGGCGCTGTGCGCCGCGTTCGCCGATGTCGTGGCGCGGCACGAAACCCTGCGCACGGTCTTCGCCGAGGACGCCGAAGGCCCGTACCAGCGCGTCGTGCCGGAGCACGAGGCCGCGCCGGAGCTGACGGTCGTCGCCACGTCCGAAGACGGTCTCGCCGGAGAACTGGCGCGCGCCGCGCGGCACGCCTTCGACCTGACCCGCGAACCGCCGCTGCGCGGGCGGCTGTTCGAGACCGGCCCCGATGAGCGCGTCCTGTTGATCCTGGTGCACCACATCGCCACCGACGGCTGGTCCATGCCGCTGCTCGTCCGCGACCTGACGGCCGCTTACACGGCGCGCTCGACCACGGGACGGGCCCCCGACTGGGCGCCGCTCCCGGCGCAGTACGCGGACTACACCCTGTGGCAGCGCGACATCCTCGGCGCCGAGGACGACCCGGAGAGCGCCGTCTCGCGGCAGCTCGCGTACTGGCGGGAGACGCTGGCCGGGCTGCCGGACCAGCTGGAGATCCCCACCGACCGGCCGCGCCCGGCGGAGACCACCTACCGGGGCGGCGAGGTCGCCTTCGAGGTCCCCGCCGAGGTGCACGCGGGGCTCGTGCGGGTGGCGCGGGCGACGCAGTCCAGCGTGTTCATGGTGGTGCAGGCCGCCCTCGCGACGCTGCTGGCCAAGCTCAGCGGGGCGACGGACGTGCCCGTGGGCACCCCCATCGCGGGCCGCACCGACGCCGCCGTGGAGGACCTCGTCGGGTTCTTCGTGAACACCCTCGTCCTGCGCACGGATGTGTCCGGCGACCCGGCCTTCACCGACCTCGTGGGCCGGGTGCGGGAGACGGCGCTCGCCGCCTACGCGCATCAGGACGTGCCGTTCGAGCGGCTGGTGGACGTGGTCAAACCGGTCCGGTCGATGTCCCGGCACCCGCTGTTCCAGACGATGCTGGCCTTCAACACGGCAGGCCACCACAGCGAATCGGGTCCCGCCGCGACGGGCCCCGGCCCCTCGCCGGATGTCGCGGTCTCCGGCCACCGCGTCGGCACCGGCGTCGCCCGCTTCGACCTGCTGTTCTCGCTCGGGGAGCGGCAACCGGCCGACGGCGCTCCGGCGGGCATCGGCGGCATGCTGGAGTTCAGCGCCGACCTGTTCGACCGCGAGACGGCCCGGACCATCGCCGGCCGCCTGGTGAGGGTGCTCACCGCCGTGGCCGCCCGGCCGGACCTCCCCGTCAGCGCCATCGACGTCCTCGAACCGGCCGAGCGGCGGCGCGTGCTCCACGAGTGGAACGACACCTCCCTCCCGGTGCCCGACGCCTCGCTGCCGGAGCTGTTCGAGGCGCAGGCCGCCCGTACCCCGGACGCGACGGCCGTCGTCTTCGAGGACGAGGAGCTGTCGTACGCGCGGCTGAACGCGCGGGCGAACCGGCTGGCCCGGCTGCTCATCGAGCACGGCGCGGGCCCGGAGCGGTTCGTTGCGGTGGCCCTGCCCCGCTCCATCGACCAGGTCGTCTCGCTGCTGGCCGTCGTCAAGGCGAGCGCCGGGTACGTACCGGTCGACCCGGCGTACCCGGTCGGGCGCATCGCCCACATGCTCGCGGACATCGGCCCCGTACTGGTGCTGACCAGCCTCGACGCGGCCCGTTCCCTGCCGCCCGCCGACGCGGGGAGCGCGCCCCGGCTCGTACTGGACGGCCCGGACCTCGCCGGACCGCTCCGCGCCGAGGGGCCCGTGCCGGACGTCGCCGCCGCCGAACGGACCACCGCCCTGCTGCCCGACTGCCCCTCGTACGTCATCTACACCTCGGGCTCGACGGGGCAGCCGAAGGGCGTCGTGATGACCGTCGGCGCGCTGAAGAACCTGCTGACCTGGCACGCGGCGGAGCTGCCGAGCCCGCCGGGCACCCGCGTCGCGCAGTTCACGGCCGTCAGCTTCGACGTGTCGGTGCAGGAGATCCTCTCGGCGCTGCTGCACGGCAAGACGCTGGTGGCCTGCCCCGAGGAGGTGCGGCGCGACCCGGAGCGGCTCGTCGCCTGGCTGGAGCGCCACCGGGTGGCGGAGCTGCACGCACCGAACCTCGTCGTGGACGCCCTGTGCGAGGCCGCCGAGGAGCGGGGCGCACGGCTCCCCGCGCTCAAGCGGCTCGTGCAGGGCGGCGAGGCGCTGACGCTCGGCGGCGCGGTGCGCGCGTTCGCCGCCCGCGGAGAGGGCCGGCGGCTGCACAACCACTACGGGCCGTCCGAGACCCACGCGGTGACGGCGTACACGCTGCCCGAGTCCACCGCGGGCTGGCCGGGCGTCGCCCCCATCGGGCGGCCGATCGCCAACTCCCGGGCGTACGTGCTCGACGGCGCGCTGCGCCCCGTGGCGCCGGGCGTCGCGGGGGAGCTGTATCTGGCGGGCGCGGCACTGGCCCGCGGCTATGTGGCGCGGCCGGGGCTGACGGGGGAGCGGTTCGTCGCCGACCCGTACGGCCCGGCCGGCGCCCGCATGTACCGCACCGGCGACCTCGTGCGGTGGAACGCCCAGGGGCAGCTGGAGTATCTGGGCCGCACCGACCAGCAGGTGAAGGTGCGCGGCTTCCGCATCGAACTCGGCGAGATCGAGGCGGCGCTCGCCACCCACCCGCACGTCGCCCGCGCGGCCGTCGCCGCCCACGAGGAAGGGCCCGGCGGCAAGCGGCTCATCGCCTACGTCGTGCCCGCCGAGGGCGCGGCGCCGAGCCCGGCCGAGCTGCGCGAGCACGTCGGGACGGCGCTCCCGGACTACATGGTGCCGTCGGCGTTCGCGACCCTCGATGTGCTGCCGCTGCGGCAGAACGGCAAGCTGGACCGCACCGCGCTGCCCGCGTCCGACGTCGCCGCCGCCTCCGGCCCCGGCGGCCGGGAGCCGAGGACGCCGCGGGAGACGGCGCTGTGCGCCCTGTTCGCCGAGGTCCTCGAAGCGGACCGGGTCACCGTCGACGACAGCTTCTTCGAGCTCGGCGGCCACTCGCTGCTCGCGGCCCGGCTCGTGAGCCGGGTACGGTCCGCGCTCGGCGTCGACGCGGCGGTCCGCCAGCTCTTCGCCGCCCCCACCGTCGCCGAGTTCGCCGCCGCGCTGGACGCGGGGGAGGAGACGGACCCGCACGCCGTGCTGCTGCCGCTGCGCACGGGCGGATCGCGGCCGCCGCTCTTCTGCGTCCATCCGGGCGCCGGGCTGAGCTGGTGCTACGCCGCGCTGCTGGCGCACATCGGGCCCGAACACCCGGTGTACGGGCTCCAGGCGCGCGGCCTCGGCCGCGCGGAGCCGCTGCCCGCCACCGTCGAGGAGGCGGCCGCGGACTACCTGGCGCAGCTGCGCACCGTACAGCCCGAGGGCCCGTACCGGCTGCTGGGCTGGTCGATCGGCGGGCACATCGCGCACGCCATCGCCACCGAGCTGCAGCGGCGGGGCGAGGAGGTCGAGCTGCTGGCGATCCTCGACTCCTTCCCGATGACGTGGCGCGAGGGCGAGGCGGTCCCCGCCGAGCGGGAGATCGTCGCCGCGAATCTGCGGGGCATCGGGTTCCCGTTCGAGGACGCGGAGATCGAGGACGGGGCTTTCCCCGTGGAGCGCTACCGCGAGTTCCTGCGGCAGGGGAACTACGCGATGGCGCACCTGGGCGCGGAGGAGATCCTCGCCATGAAGGACCTGTGGGTGAACAACACGCGCCTGATGTGGGGGTTCACCCCCGGCCGGTTCGCCGGCGACGTGCTGTTCCTCACCGCCGGGCGGACCGCCCCGGACATCATGCGCCGGCGCGGCCCCGAGACGTGGCGGCCCTTCGTGACGGGGGAGATCAAGGACCACTTGATCGACTCCGACCATGAAGGAATCATGGTCGAGGCGAGCGCCGTCGCCCATGTCGGACGTCTGCTGGACGAAATGCTGGACACGTTGTGAGCTGCCCGCGGGCAGCCGTCGCGAATACAGGAGCAATTCCCATGACGAATCCGTTCGAGGACGCTGAGGGCACCTATCTGGTGCTGGTGAACGACGAGGGGCAGCACTCGCTGTGGCCCGCGTTCGTGGAGGTGCCGGCCGGCTGGACGGTGGCGCTCCAGGAGACGGCGCGCCAGGCGTGCCTGGACTACATCAACGAGCACTGGACCGACATGCGGCCCAAGAGCCTCATAGCGGCCATGGACGGCGACGCCGCCTGACCGCGGGCCGTTGACGAGGACGGCCCGGCCTCCCATGAAGGCCGGCCCGTCCTCGTACGTCCAGGCCGCTCACGAACGCCGGCCCCTTCCCGTACGCCCGGCCGCTCACGACGGGCGGCCCGTCCGCGCGCCCGCGTCCCGGCCGCCGTCAGCGGACCATCGCGGGCGACGAGCCGCCCGGTACGCGCAGCACCGGGGCGCCCGAGCCGTCCGCCGGTACGGTCCAGACGTCGCTCGTGCCCTTCGCGCGGCCCGGCAGGGCGTAGCCGACGGTGCGGTCGTCCAGCCACGCCGCCTGGTCGTCGACGCTGCGCGCCTCGGCGAGCGGCGCCTCCCGCATGGTGCGCAGATCCAGCACGTACAGCCGCCAGGGGGCGGTGGCCCCCGGCCGGACCCGCTTCTTGAAGACGAGCCGGGTGTTGTCGGGGGAGAGCGAGGGGCACTCGACGTTCTCGCGCAGCGTGCGGGCCTTCCACGTCCTCATGTCGCCCTCGACGAGGTAGGTGTGGCCCTTCGTGGAGACGGTGGCGTAGAAGCGGTTGTCGTCGCGGGCGAAGGTGACGCCCCAGTAGTTGACGTCGGGGGAGTGGTAGCGGCGGCCGTCGAGGGTGAGCTGGATCTCCTCCATGTTCTTGATGAGGTAGCCGGTGCGCGTGTCCAGGATCGAGGTGCGGGTGGAGAACGAGGACGTGGCGTACGAGTCGCCGGTCGCGAACATCGTCCACGACAGCATCCGGCCGGACGCCGAGACCCGCGCCCGATTGGGGATGCCGGTCAGGGCGATGCGGCGCTTCTCGCGGAGCTTCCCGTCCAGCACGACGGCGTACGAGGTCGGCGGGATGCCGGGGCGGCGCGTCAGGCACAGGCCGGTGCCGCCCGCCGCGTAGAAGCGCTCGCACGCGGGCCCGCCGGTGGTGCGCTCCGCCGCGGCCACCCCCGGCGCGGCGGGCAGCCGGGCCACGCGGCCGTGCCCCGCGGCGGTGCTGCGGAAGTACAGGTTGCCGCTGTCGAGGCCGAACGCGGAGACGGCGTCCGCCGGTTCGGCCCGGTGCGCGGCCCCCACCGTATAGACGGCGGCGACGGCGGCGAGCACGACGCCCGCCGTCGCGACGGCGATGACCTTGACGCGCGTCGGCAGCGCCGCGAAGGGGGTACGGGCGTCCCCTCGGCCGGGCTGATCCGTGACGAGGGGCGTCGTGTCCGCCGCCGCCTCGGCCACGCCGGTCTCGTCGCTCGTTACTGACGGCGTGTCTGACGGTGTGTGTGACGGCATATGCGACGGCATGGGGGTCATGCCCTCCTTTCGAGGCGGCGCAGCAGAACGGCCGAGCAGGCCAGGGCCGCCGCCAGCGCCAGCACGGCGGTGATGAGCGCGGGCCGTACGCCCCACAGCGTCCAGGCCGCCCCGAACCCGGCGGCGGCGAGCAGCCGGGCCAGCGCCTGGCCGGTTTGCAGCAGGGCCATGCCGCTCGCGCGCCGGGCGGCCGGCAGCACCGGACCGGCGAGCGCCATCAGCACGCCGTCGGTCGCCGCGTAGAAGACCCCGACCAGCAGCAGGACGCCGACCAGCAGGAGCGCGCCCGCGCCGGTGGTGAGCAGCAGCAGGTACGCGCCGAGCAGCGCCGCGTGCCCGAAGAGGAAGGGCACCCGGCGGCCGATCCGGTCGCCGAGCCGCCCGGCCGGCACGGCGAGCGAGAGATAGACGGCCGCGGCCCCCAGCGGCAGCAGCGGGAACCAGCGCACGGCGAAGTCCAGTTGCCTCTGGAGCAGCAGATAGACGAACGCGTCCCCGATGGTGGCCGCCCCGAGCAGCGACGCGGCGCCGAGGACGCGGCGGAAGGCGGGGTCGCGGAACGGGTCGAGGATCTTGGGGCGGGCGGGGGACGGCGGTACGGGCGACTGGACGGCCGGCAGCGCGTCGCGCCCCGGCACGAAGGCGACCAGCATCAGCACCCCCAGCAGCCCGACGCAGAAACTGACGACGAAGACGGCGTCGTACGCGTCGGCGGTGGCCCACAGCAGGGCGAACGCGGCGAGCGGGCCGAGGAGCGCGCCCGTGGTGTCCATGGCGCGGTGCACGCCGAAGGCCCGGCCCAGCGTCTCGGGCGGGCTGCTGAGCGAGATGATCGCGTCGCGCGGCGCGGTCCGCACCCCCTTGCCGATCCGGTCGGCGGCGAGCGCCGCGCCGATGCCCAGGGCGCCGCCGCCCGCCAGCAGCAGCCCGACGCGGGAGAGCGCGGAGAGCGCGTAACCGGCGCCGGCGACGAGCTTGTGCCGGTTGCCGCGGTCGGCCGCGTGCCCGCCGGCGAGCCTCACCAGCGCGGTGACGCCGTTGTAGAGGCCGTCGAGGAAGCCGAACTGGAGCGGGGAGAGGCCGAGATGGAGGACGAAGTAGAGCGGCAGCACGGCCGTGACCATCTCGGAGGAGACGTCGGTGACGAGGCTGACCGAGCCGAGGGCGAGAACGGGGCCGGCGACGCGGCCGCGCGACACCTTGCGTGTCGCCTCGGCCGCGCCCGTGGTCGCGAGGTACATCAGGGGCGTCCGGGCCCGCTCAGCGGCACTTGTAGGACGGGCTCGTGTCCTTGGTCTTGCCGTCCGTGCCGATCAGTTCCCAGGAGTAGCCGTCGTCGGTGAAGTTCAGCTTGACCACGCCGAAGGTCTTGGTCAGCCGCTTCTCGCTGTTGGGCTGGACCTCCTCGATCTTGTACGGGTTGGCGCCGCCCATCCCGCCGAGCAGCTCGACCAGGCCGTTCGGGTCGGCCTTGCCGTCCGCGTTCTGCGGCGCGAACCGCTCGTAGTGGTGGTCGTGGCCGTTGAGCACCAGCTCGGCCTTGGCGTTGATCAGCATCTTCCAGACGGGCCTGCTGACCGGGTCGTTGCCGTGTTCGCCGGAGGAGTAGAGCGGGTGGTGCCAGTAGGCGGCCACGCACTTCTTGGTGTTGGCTGCGAGGTCAGCCTTGAGCCAGTCGGTCTGCTCGGACTTGTCGAGGCTGTTGGAGTCCAGCGCGATGAAGTGCCAGTTCTCGTGGTCGAAGCTGTAGTAGGGCTTGCCCTTGGGGTAGGCGATGGCGCCGAAGTAGGACTTGTAGCCCTTGAGCGCGCCGTCCGGGTCGTACGTCTCGTGGTTGCCCGCGATGGGGTGGGTCTTGGCCTTGAACGCGCCCCAGGTCGTGTCGTAGTACTTCTGGAAGTCCTTGAGCCGGGCGTCGTCGTACTGGTTGTCGCCCATGGTCATGACGAACGCCGGGTTGATCTTCTTGACCAGCGCGGCGGTCTTCGGGTGGACGCAGCTGCTGCTGCTCGCGGTGCACTGCTCGGCGATGTCGCCCGCCGCGACGGCCGTGAAGGAGGCGGCCTTCGCCCCGGCCGGGCTGCCGGTGGCGGCGTCGGCCCGGCCGCCCGGCGACCACAGCAGCGCGCCGCCGACCAGGGCGAGGGCGGCTCCCGCGGCCACGGGGACACCGATCCGGGGATTGATGCGGGGGGTTCTGGCGAGCGGCTTCTCGGCGCGGGGGGTGGGCGTCATGTCCGTCTCCTCTTTCGGCGGGCGAGCCGTTGCGAGGAATCCTGGCGATGGCTCATGTACGCGTCAAGAACTACGGACGAACTATTGTTAGGAAACTTTCCTACCCTGGCTTCCGCGGCCCCGGCTCCCCTCTACTCGCCCAACTCGACCTCGTAGAAGCAGTAGTGGTCCTTGATCCGGGCGACGGCGTCCTTCGGCTCGGGGTAGGCCCACACCAGGTCCTGCGGGCCGCCGTCGAGCGACCAGTAGGAGGCGGTGCCCTTGAACGGGCAGTACGTGTGGGTCTCGGACGGGGTCAGCAGCTCGGCGCGCACGTCCTCGGGCGGCAGGTAGTAGCGCACCGGCAGCCCGGTCTCGTGCAGCAGCAGCGGGCGGCTGCTGTCGGCGAGCACCTGGCCGTCGCGCACGACGCGCACGCGCTCCGTGCCCTGCTCGATCTCGATGTGGTGTCCCTGGGGTGCCATGTCCGTGCCTCTCGGTCGGGGCCGCCCGCGCGGGGGCGAGCCTGTGGTCCGTGGTCCACGGAAAGTCTCGCAGCCTCACCGCGCGCCGGGCGCGGCCCTCAGCGCTCGCCGCGCTCGGCACCGGCGAGGAAGGAGGCGAGCAGCGCCCGCTTGTCCGGCTTGCCGCCCGGCGTCAGGGGCGCCTCCCGCACCACGGTGATCGCCGCCGGGACGCTCGCCTCGCCCAGCTCGGCCGCGACGCGCGCGCGGAGCGCGGCGGGGTCCGGGGTGCGCCCCGCGACGGGGACGACGAAGGCGTACGCGGCCTCGCCCGTACGCTCGTCGGGCGCGCCGGCCACGTACGCCTGGTCCACATCGGGGTGGCCGGCCAGGCACTGCTCGATCGCCCCGGCGTAGTGCAGCACGGCGTTGACGATGATGACGTCCCGGCTGCGCCCGGTCAGCCGCAGCAGGCCGTCCTCGTCCAGGTGCCCCAGGTCGCGGGTGCGCACCCAGCCGTCCCGCAGCACCTCGCGGGTCTGCTCCTCGTCCTGCCAGTAGCCGGCCATGGCGCTGTCCGTGCGGGCCCAGATCTCGCCGGTCTCCCCGGCGGCCAGCGGCCGGCCCTCGGGGTCGCGGACGCTGAGCTCGACGGTGTCCAGGGGGCGGCCGACGGTCGTCCGCGTCAGGGCCTCCTCGCGCGGCAGGCGGGCCAGTTCGCCGGGGGTGAGCAGGGTGAGCATGCCGGTCTCGGTCTGCCCGTACGCGTGGTGGACCGCGGGGCCCAGCCGCTCGGCGGCCTCGGCGAGCCGGTGCGGGGCCAGCGGGGAGCCCGCCACCAGCAGGGCGCGCAGGCTGCCCGTATCGACGTGCTCGGTGCGCAGGGTGTCGAGGATGTGGTGCAGCCGGGGCACGGTCAGCAGGCAGGCGGTGATCCGGTACCGCTCGAAGACCTGCGGGAACTCCAGCGGGGGAGCGGGGATGACGGCCGTGCCGCCGCTGAGCAGGCTCAGCGCCAGGTGCTCGAAGATCACCGCGCTGGTGAGGGTGCCGAAGAGCAGATAGCGGGAGTAGCCCGCGGCCAGTTCGGTGGTGCGCGCGGTCCAGCGGGCGGGCTGCCACGCCCAGTTCCGGGTGAGGCCGCGATAGGTCTGCGCGCACCCCTTGGGGCGGCCGGTGCTGCCGCTGGTGAGGTTGATCAGCGCGATGTCGTCAGGGCGGCCCTGCGCGGTGAGCTCGTCGGGCGCGATGCTCCCGGTGCCCGGCTTCAGCAGGTCGGGGCCGAGGCGGAGTAGGGTCATCTTCTCGGCTGACGGGGGGAGTTGGAGGCCGTCCGCACTCTCGTCGGTGACCAGGACGCCGGTGTCGTCGGTCAGTACGTGCGCCAGTTGACGGGGTGTCAGGTCCGGCGGCAGGCCGGTCACCCGGCAGCCGAGCAGGTGCGCCGCGATGCGCAGGGCGAACGCCTCGGGGGTGACGCCGGTCGCCAGCGCTACGGGGCGGCCGGGGCCCAGGCCCGCGGCCCGCAGCCCGTGCGCGCACCGGCCGATCAGCTCCAGCACCTCCGCGCGGGGTACGGGGCGCGAACGGTATTCGAAGGCCGGCGCGTCCGGCCGGGCGCGGAAGGCGTCGATGAGGGGCTGCGGGAAAGGGGATTCGGTCGAATGATCCACTTTGATTCCGCTCCGGGGGTGCGAATGGCTGGAATACGCCGTGATCCGGCCGTCCCGATGGGGTGGGATCGGGTCGGCCCAATGGGGCCGAAGGGCCGCTCACAAGCTATCGCCAACGCTCTTCCCAGCCACCCGGAGGGGGTGTGATGTAGGTCACAAAAACGCGGTCTGGTGTCGTTCTTTAACTATCAAGTACTGTCGTTCCTCTCTCCCCGCGGAACAGGAGAAAAAATGGCCGCTGAAGAATCGGTTGACTACCTCATTGTCGGTGGCGGACCTGCCGGATTACAGGCGGGATATTTCCTGGGGCGAGCGGGGCGAAGTTATCTCATTGTGGAATCCGGCACCGCTCCGGGTACGTTCTTCACGCGCTTCCCCCGGCACCGCAAGCTCATATCCATCAACAAGGTGCACACCAGCTGGGACGATCCCGAGCGCAGGATGCGGACCGACTGGAACTCCCTCCTCGGCGACGAGCACGCCCCGCTCTTCACGACCTACACCGAGCGCTATTTCCCGGCCGCCGACGACTACGTCCGCTACCTCGCCGACTACGCCGCCACACACCGGCTGCGCGTGCGCTACGGAACCCGCATAGCCGAGATCACCCGCCCCGGCGACTTCGTCGCCCGCGCCGAGGACGGCAGCGTCTACCGCGCCAAGCGGCTCATCATGGCGACCGGCTACACCCGCGCGTACGTGCCGGACATCGACGGCGTCGAGACGGCGGAGCGCTACGACTCGGTCACCACGGACGCCGCGGACTTCACCGGCTCCCGCGTCCTGATCATCGGCCGCGGCAACTCCGCCTTCGAGACCGCGGACCACCTCATCGAGAAGGCCGCGGTCATCCACGTCGCGGGCCCCGGCTCGTTGAAACTCGCCTGGCAGACCCACTTCGTCGGCCATCTCCGGGCCGTCAACAACAACTTCCTGGACACGTACCAGCTCAAATCGGAGAACGCGGTCCTGGACGGCAGAATTCTGCGCATCGAGCGGCACGCCGACTCCTCGTACACCGTGGCGGTCTCCTTCGCCCGGGTCAACGAGGTCGTCAAGGAGATACGTTACGACCGGGTGATCCTCGCCACCGGATTCCGATTCGACGCCTCCGTATTCGCCCCGGAATGCCGCCCGGAAATGGTCATCAACGACAGGTTCCCGGCGCAGGACGACGCCTGGGAATCGACGAACGTACCCGACCTGTACTTCGCCGGAACCATCACACAGGCACGCGACTTCAAGAAATCCACCAGCGGGTTCATTCACGGCTTCCGATACAACGTCCGGGCCCTGCACCGCATCCTCGAACAGCGCTACCACCAACGCTCCTGGCCCGCCCGCGCCCTAACCGGCACGCCCGAGGCCGCCGCCGACGCCGTGATCGAGCGCGTCAACCGCACCTCCGCGCTGTTCCAGCTCTTCGGCTTCCTCGCCGACGCCGTCCTCGTCGGCCCGGACGGCGCCCTGCGCTACTGCGAGGAAGTCCCCGTCGCGCACCTGCACCGCGCCGTAGCCGACGGCCGCTTCGGCGCCGTCGACAGCTATGCCGCCGTCACCCTCGAATACGGCGCCGACCACGACCTCGTCAACCCGTTCGACATCACGGCGGGCCGCGTCTCCCAGCAGTCTGCCAGCGGACTCGACGGCCGCTATCTGCACCCCGTCGTCCGCTTCTACCGCGCGGGCCACGACGAGCCGACCGGCGAACACCACCTCACCGAGAACCTCGAGAACGAGTGGGACAGCGAGGACGTGCACCGCGCCCCGCTGCTCCGCTTCCTGCGCACCCGCCTCGACGACCGCCTCCCGGCCTCCCAGCCGTGATCCCCACCCTGTCGGACCTGCGCGAACAGGCGCGCAAGCGCCTCGCCCCCGCGCACTACGACTTCTTCGCCGGAGGCGCCGCCGACGAACGGGCCGCGCGGGAGAATGAACGGGCCTTCCACCGCCTCGCCCTGCTGCCTCGCGTGCTGCGCGGGGCGGCCCACCGGGACCTGGGCCTCACCCTCCTCGGCGACCGCCTCACCATGCCCGTCCTCGTCTCGCCCACCGCCTTCCACCGCCTCGCCCACCCCGACGGCGAACGCGCCACCGCCCGCGCCACGGCGGCGGCCGGCACCGTCCTGATCGCCTCCATGGCCTCGACGGTGCCGGTGGCCGAGGTCACCGCCGCCGCCCGCGCCGTACGCGCCGACGCCCCCGTCTGGTTCCAGCTCTACATGCAGCCCGAACCCGACATCACCCGCGCCCTCGCCGACCGGGCCGCACAGGCGGGCTGCACCGCCCTCGTCGTCACCGCCGACTCGCCGGTCTTCGGCCGCCGCGAACGCGACGCCCGTAACGCCTTCCACGACCTGCCGCCCGGCCTCGCGACCGAGAACATGCGCCACCTGCCCGGCGCCGACGGCGACCGCCCCCGCGACATCGCCATGTCGGCCGCGCTCTCCTGGGACGACCTGCGCCGACTGCGCGCCCACACCCCGCTGCCCATCGTCCTCAAGGGCGTGCTCCACCCCGAAGACGCACGGATCGCCGTCGCCGAGGGCGTGGACGCGCTGCTCGTCTCCAACCACGGCGGCCGCCAGCTCGACGCCGCCCCCGCCGCCCTCGAAGCGCTGCCCCGCATCGCGGCGGCCGTCGCCGGACGCGTGCCCGTACTGCTCGACGGCGGCGTCCGCCGGGGCTCCGACGCGGCGATCGCCCTGGCCCTCGGCGCCACGGCCGTCGGCGTGGGCCGCCCCGTGCTGTGGGGCCTCGCGGCGGACGGCGAACGCGGCGTCACGCACGTACTGGAGCTGCTGCGCGCCGAGTTCGACCACGTACTGGCGCTGTGCGGCGGCGGCCGGGCAGCGGACCTCACCCCCGACCTCGTCGTCGCCCGCGGCCGGTTCGACGACCCGAGCCCCCGCGCGGCGGAGACAGGAGCGACCCCATGACCGCCCGCCGCGGCCGCCGCGCGGCGGCCGGCGCGCTGACCGCCGCCCTCGCCCTCACCACGCCCTACTGGCTCCCCGGCCTCGTCGTCACCGCCCGGATGAAGCTCTTCGCCAAGGTCAACGGCGACGAGGGCGTCTCCTTCCCCAACGCCACCGTGGGCGCCGACCGCTTCCAGGAGATCTACTCCCACCCCGCCGCGGGCGGCCGCAGCCGCGGCGCCGCCCTCTCCGACCTCTTCTGGTACTGGCTCGCCCCCGGCGCCCAAGTGCACCAGGAACACCTGGAGAACGGCCCGCGCTACGACGAGGTCGCCCGCACCACCCTCGCCGTACTCGCCGGATCCAGCCAGGACCTGGCGGCCGCCGCCGCGCGCAGCGCCGCCCACGTCCTCGACACCACCGTCACCGGCCGCGCCGCGCTCGTGCGGCTGCGCGACCTGATGATGCCCGTATGGGCCGAGTTCTTCTACGGACTCGTCTTCCGCGAACCGTGCCCGCCGCACGCGCGGGCGCTCATCGTCGCCAACGCCGAGGACGTGGTGAACGCCCTGAAATGCGTCCGGCCGCGCCGCCTGCGCCGCCGCGCCCGCCTCACCCGCTATCTGCGCCGCCGGATCGCCGCCGGCGAGGTGCCGCACACCCTGCCGTCGAGCCTGACCCCGGCGGAGCAGGCGTACTACCTCCAGGGCACGTTCTTCAACACGGCCGTGGTGCAGATGTCCGAGGCCATGGCGCACCTCCTGCTCGTACTCGCCCAGCACCCCGCCGCCCAGGACGCCCTGGCCGCGGACCCGGCGGACGAGCGCCACTTCTCCAACGTCCTCAACGAGACCCTGCGGATGTACCCGCTGTTCGGAGTGGCCCACCGCATCAGCACCGACGACATCGCCCTCGGCGGGGGCTCGGTGCTCCCCGCCGGCTCGGTGCTCTGTTTCAACTACCCCGAGTACCACGCCACCGGCTACGCCGACCCCGAGACCTTCGACCCCGGCCGCTGGGACCGGCTCGCGGCCCGGCAGGCGCACCACATCCCGTTCGGCGTCGCCGCCAACCGGCCCTGCCCCGCCTGGCGGCTCGCCCCCCTGGCGATGCGCGCCGCGACCCGCGAGGTGCTGGACCGCTTCACACTCGACTCGCCGGTCTCGCACACCCGGTCCATCCCGCACCGCGCCCCCTGCCTGCTGGTCCGCCGCGACCGCCCGCTGCCGCGCCCGCGGCTGACGGCCGTACGGGCGTTCCTGCGCCTGCGGGACCGGTGGGAGGACGTGGGGCGCGGCTGGGCCCAGCTCGTCCTCGGCGCGTGGATGGTCCTCGACGCCCGCCGACTCCGCCCGGCGGAACGGTACTTCGCCGCCCACGACACCGAGGGGCGCCCGCTCGCCGGGGCCCCGACATCAGGACCTCCGACATCAGGACCCCCGACGTCCTGCCCGTACGGCGGGCGCGCGAGCTGACCGGCGCGCCCTGAAAACCCGCCCGCATACCCCCGTCCTCCCGTGGTCCCGCTCCCCTGAGCCGAAGGGCGCACAGCGATGTCCACCACCGAGCTAGGCCCCGTCTTCTTCCTGGCCGCCGTCGTCATCCTGGTCACCTGCCGCGTCGTCGCCCGCGCCCTGCGCGCCCTCGGACAGCCGCCCGTCGTCGGCGAGATGGTCGCCGGGGTCGTCCTCGGCCCCTCGGCGCTCGGGCTGCTGGCCCCCGGCGTGGAAGAGGCGCTCTTCCCGCGGGAACTGCGGCCCGTGCTGTTCGTCGCCGGGCAGATCGGCCTGGTGATCTTCATGTTCCAGACCGGGTACGAGTTCCGCACCGACCGGATACGGGCCGTGGCGCGCCCGGCCGCCGCCGTCTCGACGGCCGGCATCCTCGTGCCGCTGGCCCTCGGCATGGGGCTGACCTTCGCCACCCACGACGCGGTCGACGTCTACCCGGCGGACATCCCCGTCGGCGTGTCCGCCCTGTTCGTCGGCGTCACCATCGCCATCACCGCGTTCCCGATGCTGGCCCGCATCATCACCGAACGCGGCCTGGTCGGCTCCCGCTTCGGCTCCCTGTCCCTGGCCAGCGGCGCACTGGACGACGTCGTGGCCTGGGTGCTGCTCGCAGCCGTGCTCGGCCTCGCGGGCGACGGCGCGGGCCCCTTCGCCATCGCCGTCGGGGGCGGCGTCGGGCTCGTCGCCGTGCTCGCCGTGCTGGCCCGCAAGAACGGGCGGATGACGGCGCTCGCCGACCGGCGCTCCAACGACGACCTGCTGCTGATCACCGTGATCGTGCTGTTCCTCGCCGCCTGGTACACCGACCGGATCGGGCTCTACGCCGTCTTCGGCGCGTTCAGCCTGGGCGTCGTCTTCCCGCGCTCCGAAGCGGTCGACCGGACCGTGGAGGCCGTGGCACCCATCAGCCGCATCGTCTTCCTGCCCCTGTTCTTCACCTACTCGGGGCTCAACACCGACTTCGCGCTGCTGGCGCAGCCCTCCCTGCTGCTCTTCGCCGCCGCCTGCGTCGCCGTGTCCGTCCTCGGCAAGTTCGGCGCCTGCTGGCTGGCGGCCCGCGCGGTGGGCGAGCCGCCAGGGGTCGCGCTGCGCGTCGGCACCCTGATGAACGCGCGCGGGCTGATGCAGCTCATCGCCATCAACATCGGGCTGGCGGCGGGCATCGTGACGCCCTCCATGTTCGCGGTGCTGGTCGTCGTCGCGCTGGTGACGACGGTGATGGCCACCCCGCTGCTCAGCCTGTGGGACCGGCTCGACGCGCGGCGCGACGGGCGCGCCCCGGACCCTCCGGCTCAGCGGCCGCTGACCGCCACCGGCGACGGCACGGGCCCCAGATAGACCCAGCGCCCCTCGTCCCGTACGAAGCGGCTGTCCTCGTACTGGACGTCCGTGTGCCCCCGCACGCTGAAGTGGGCCCGGAACTCCACGGTGCCCTCGGTGTGGAAGGCGCTGCCGCCCGTCGTGCCGAGGACTTCGAGCCGGGTCCACCGCTGCTCCGGATCGAGGTCCAGGCGGCTCGGCCGCGTCGACGGATGCCAGCTGCGCAGCAGATAGGCGGCGTCGCGGACGGCGAACGCGCTGTACCGGGAGCGCATCAGCCGCTCCGCCGTGGCCGCCTGCCGCCGCCCGTCGTGGATGCCGCCGCAGCACTCGCGGTAGGAGGAGTCGAGCCCGCAGGGGCACGGCGAGCCGGGGCTGATCGCCGGTTGCCGGCGCGCGTTCTTTCTGGACACCACTCGATTGTGACGGCTCTGCGGGCGGGTGCCGACGCCGGGCCCTCCCGACCTCTTGGTGCCATGCCTCGATATATATCGGAAGCCAAGATATGGTGGGGAGCATGGCTTCGAGAGGCATGACGCAAGCGGCCTTCTTCATCCTCACCGCGCTCGTCGACGAGCCCCGCCACGGCTACGGCATCGTGCGAGAAGTCGAGGAGCTGTCCGACGGCGACGTCCAGCTCCGCGTCGGCACGCTGTACGGAGTGCTGGACCGGCTGGCGGCCGACGGACTCATCGAGCTGGACCGCGAGGAAGTCCAGCAGGGGCGACTGCGGCGCTACTACCGGCTCACCGACGCGGGCGAGGCCGCGCTGTCCGCCGAGGCGGAGCGGATGGCGGCCGGGGCCCGTACCGCCGCGCGGCGGATAGCGGCCCGCCGCCGCCCGGCCGCCGGGCCGCACCCTCCCGTACGTCCCGTCCGCCCCGAAACCGCCGGAGGCAGCGCATGACGACCCTGCTCGAACAGCGCTACCGCACCGTGCTGCGGCTGCTCCCCGCCTACTACCGCGCCGAGCGCGAGGAGGAGATGGTCGAGACCTGTCTGCACGGCATCGACGAGAACGACCAGGACGAGATGCGGCCGGCCTGGGGCGAGGTGGCGAGCGTCGCCGCCCTCGCGGTCCGCAGCCGGATGGGCGGCGCCGGAGCCCCCGCCCGCTACGCGGCGGCCGGTTCGGCGGTACGGCTCTTCGCGCTGCTCAGCGTCCTGCTGCAGGCCGCCTCCGCACTGACCGAACGGGCCGTGTCCCTCGCCTGGTTCCACGGCGCCGCCCCCGCCGACCGGGACATCTACCTCGACGCCTTCACCCGCCACGGCGCGTTCGAGAGCGCACGCGCCACCGCGATGTGGCTGCTCCCACTGCTGTGGGCGGCGGCGTACGCCGCGCTCGTCCGGGACCGCCGAACGGTGGCTCTGGTGTGCGCCGCGCTCGCTGCCCTGCCCTCGCTGACGTTCGTCCTGGACTGGGCCATGGGCTGGGCACTGGGCCCGGCGTCCGCCCTCTCCTACGCCACCGCGGCCTTCGCGTGGCTGACGGTCCTCGCCCTGTGCTGCGGCTTCCACTCCGACGCGCCGCCGGCCCGGCTCCCGCTCGGCACGCCCGGACTGGTCCTGCTGGGCGTCTGCGTCCTGATGGGCGCGACCAACGTCTCCTGGACGGAGGGCGCGGATATGGCGTGGGGCGACGGCTGGGCGTTCACCGCGGCGGCCCTCGCCTGGCTGATCGCCGCGCTCCGACCGTCGAAGCGCGGTACGGGCCCCATGGCTGACCCCGCGCTGCCGCTCGCCCTCGCCGGGCTGGGCCTCGCCGTCCTGGCCGTACGGGCGTGCACGCTCACGCTCTGGGCCGACGCGAACCTCCCCGGCGCGACCGTGCCGGTCGGCGGCGCGCAAGTGGCCGTGCTCGCACTCCTGGTGGCGTCACTGGCCGTGGCCGGGTCCCGAAACCTGGCCGCGCGGCTGCGGACGGACTGAGGTCACCTTCGTCCGTGACCTCTATGACGTGCGTGACTTTTACGGCGTGCGTGACCTCTATGACGTGGTGGACAGCCGCTGTGTGACCTGGCCGAACGAGTCGTCGCCTTCCGCTGAGGCGCTGCCCGGCCGACGTCCCCGGGAGCCCCGCACGAGGCTCCCAGGGGTTGGGCCGGGCAGGTCCGGCGTAGGGACCGCCGCGGAACAGACCGTCGTGTACGGACTGCCGCGTACGGGCCACCGCAGGCGCTGCCGTGCCGCCGGCACCGGCCTCTTCAGCCGGAGTCGACCATCGACGCGAGGACCGTCCGCCAGTCCTCGCCCGGCAGTTCCCGCAGCGGCGCCGCCAGCCGGTCGGCGCGGTAGTGCCAGCGGTGGTCGAGGTCCTTGTCGGCCTGCGCCGCGTAACGGATCTCGCTGCCGCTGCCGAGCAGCCGGGCCAGCTCAGCAGCCAGCTCCGGCCACCCCACGTGGCCGCCCACCGCGTTGGCGACGCCGAGCACGGGCTCGTCGACGCACACCGCCAGGGCGCGGGCCAGGGCCGCGGCGTGCACCCACGGCGCGCCGTACCAGGAGCGCTCGCCCGACGGCGAGGGCTCGGGGAGGAGCAACGGTTCCCCGGCCAGCGCCGTCTGGTACAGCGCGCCGGTCGCGCCCCATCGCAGCTGGTCACGGAGGCGCGGGTGATCCCCCCAGACGATGGGGGAGCGGACCGCGCTCGCCCCGCCGCGCCCCTCGGTGCCCGCCGCCCGCAGCAGCATCCGCTCGCAGTCGAGCTTCGCCTGCCCGTACGCGCTGAACGGGCCCTCGCCGGGGCCGCCCTCGGCCACCTCGGCGGCGGTGGGCTGTCCGTAGGCGTCCACGCTGCTGACGAAGACGAACGTCCCGGCCCGCCAGGAGTCCACCAGGGTCCGCATGGCCTCGACGTCCACCTCCGGCCGGGTGAACGTGCACGCGGCGTGGATGACGCCGGACACGCCCTCCGCCGCGGCCCGCAGGCTGTCCAGGTCGGACAGGTCGCCCTCGACGACCTCCACCCCGTCGCCGGTCACCTGGTGCGCCGACTCGGGGCGGGCCAGGGCGCGTACCGGACGGCCGCGCGCGGCCAGTTCGCGCAGGACGAACGCGCCCACGCCGCCGGTGCCGCCGGTGACCAGGACCGTGCCCTCGCGGGCCCGGCCCCGCCGGGCGGGCGCGGCCGCGGGGGCCGCCGCGCGGCGCTCGGCCTCCCGGCCGTCCAGCAGGGCGGCGAGCGCCCGCGGGGTCCGCTGCTCCATGATGTCGAGCCCCGTCATCGGCAGCTTCAGCCGGCCGCGCAGCCGCTCCGCGAGCTGAACCGCCATCAGGGAGTGGCCGCCGAGCACGAAGAAGTCGTCGTCCACACCCGGTCTTTGGCCGAGCAGCTCGGCGAACGCGTCCAGAACGGCGCGGGAGCGCGGCCCCTCGGCGGCCTCCGATTCGGCCGGTGCGGGCTTGGGCGACGGCGGGACGCCCGGCAGCCGGGAACGGTCCACCGCGCCGTCGGCGGTGCGCGGCAGCGCGTCGAGCAGCATCACCGCCGCCGGGACCAGGGGCGCTTCGAGGCGCGTACGCACGTACGCGCGCAGCTGTACGGGGGACGCGCCGCCGATGGCGCGCGGCACCGCGTAGGCCAGCGGCAGTCCGTCCCCGAGCTCGACGACCGCGGCCTCGGCCACATCGGGGTGGCTCAGCAGGCAGCTCTCGGCGGGGTGCCGCGGCTCTCCTGTCGGGGCGTCAAGCTGCTGGCCCGTCAGGCGCTCGCCGGGCAGCCGCGACAGGGCGCGGCCGGGATCGACGGCCACGGCCTCCAGCAACTGGGCGTAGGAGCGCAGCAATCGAGCCCCCGATTCCTCGTCGAGGGCCGTGACACCGTGCTGGACAAGGCACTTGGGCGCGTCGGTGTCCTCGATGAGGAACGAGAGGTCGAACTTCGCGGCCCCCGGATCCACCTCGACCGCCTCGGCCTCGACGCCGGGCAGCCGCAACGCGGTCGCCTCCCGCACCACATCGGCCGTGACCCCCACCAGCGGAGCCCCGTCCGGCCCCCGGCCCGCCGCCCCGAGCCGTTCGACGATCAGGTCGAAGGGAACATCCCGCCGGTCCTGTGCCTCCAGCAGCGCGTCCCGCACCCGCCCGAGCAGCACATCGAAACCGGGGTCGCCCGAGGCGTCGACCCGGATGGGCAGCGTATTGACGCAGAGCCCGACGAGCCCGCGCATCGCCGCCCCCTCGCGATGCGTACTCGCACACCCGATGACCAGGTCCTCTTCGCCCGTGGCCCGGCACAGCGCGGCGAACGCGGCGGCGAGCCCCACCGTGAACAGCGTCGCCCGGTGCCGCTGCCCGACCCCGCGCAGCCCCTCCAGAACGGCGGGCGGGAGCGGAGCCGCGTGCGTACGCCCGCGCCGCTCGCGCGTGGGCGGTGATCCGGCGGCGGACGCCCCGGCGGCAGCCGTCCCGGCAGCCGGGCGCGGCAGCGGTACGGGCCGCGCCCCCGCGAGCCGCGCCGTCCAGTGCTCCAGCCCCGCGGCCGTCCTGCCGCCGCCCGACTGCTCGCGGCGCGCGAAAGCGGCGTACTGCGGGGCCGGCGCCAGAGCCGCGGTGCCGCCGTCGCGGGCCGCCGCGTACAGCGCGGCGAGTTCGGCGGCGATGGTCTCCAGCGCGTCGCCGTCCACGGCGATGTGATGCAGCGTCACCATCACGGTGTGGTCCCGCGGGCCGTGCCGCAGCACGAGCGCGCGCAGGACGGGGCCCGCCGCGAGGTCGAAGGGGCGGCGGGCCTCCGACAACAGGAGCTCCCGGCCGTCGTCCTCGACGTCGACCACCGGTACGGGCACCGGGGCCGGGGCGGTGACGTCCTGCCAGGGCTCTCCGTCCCGCTGCCGGTACCGGGTGCGCAGCACCTCGTGGCGCGCGACGAGCCCGGAGAGCGCCGCGCCGAGGGCGTCGATGTCGAGCGGGCCGCGCATCCGGGTGGCGAACGGCACGCTGTACAGCGCGCCGCCCTGGCCCAGGCGGTCCATCAGCCACATGCGGCGCTGGGCGTACGAGAGCGGCGCGGGTCCGGCGTCCGCCGCCGCTGGAGGGGGGGCCGGCTTCGTACGGTCCGACGCCGCCCCGCGCGAGCGGGAGCGGGCCAGGCGCAGCAACTCCTCCTGGCGCGTCGCGGAGGTGCGCTCGCGGTCAGTGCCGGTCGCCATCGGTGTCCTCCTCGGAGGTGTGGTGCTCGGGGGTGTCGTGGCCGGGCCCGCAGCCTGTCTGCCTGGTACAGGTGATCCCTGGCAAAGGGGCCGCCGCCCGGGGACCGTAGCTGTCATG